>NZ_BAABRR010000011.1:0-100550 GCF_039545075.1 Demequina sediminis
GTGCATCCGCAACCCCGTGATGCGTCCCAAGGGCGGTTGGAAGTCCGTCACGGACGTCGAGATCGCCACCGCCGAGTACGTCGACTGGTTCAACCACCGACGCCTCCATGGCGAAATCGGGATGGTCCCACCCGTCGAGCTCGAGGCCCTCCACTGGGCCACCGTCCGATCCGACCACTACTCTGAAGCACCCGTCCCCGTCGGGGCCGGTTCCAACTAACCGGGCCTCCACGAAACCCGGGGCGCAACAGGGAGCTCTGTGGAAGTGGTTTGGCGTGATCCCGTGGGGCGCTCGGGCTTCGGGTGCAGTCTGAATGAGTCAACCGCCAACTTCCCTCGCATCACGAGGGAACTCGTGAGTTCCCGGGACGACCGTGAGGCTCCGAGAGTTCGCCGGATCCTCCAGAGGGTCGCAGGTTCAAATCCTGTCAGCCCGACGGTGGGGCGGCGCCGCTCGCGCTCGCGGACCGTGACACATGAGTGCACGACTGTCGCCAGAAGCAGACACTCGTGTGTCAGCACGAGGCGAGGACGGCGCCGTCGGGCCTCGCTCATGCTGAGGTCGCGGCTTCAGGACAACTCGGAGCTGACGTCCGCGAGCGCCTCTCGCCCTTCAGGCAGGTAGGGAGGCCCGGCCTGGAGGGCGCTAAGGCGACCGAGCCCTCGCGAGGGAAGCGGTCACACGCGCTCGACCGGCACCTGCAGTTCCGTCACCCAGTCGGGCCCCGGCACGTGGCCGTCCGCCTCGAGGTAGACCTCGCGCGCCGCTCCGACCACTCGGTACCCGTCCGCCGCGATCCGCTCCATGAGTGCCGACCACGACTCGCCGATCCCGGTCATGTCGCCGCGGTGGAGCAGCGTCGCCGCCGTGGGCATGGCGGGGAGTGCGACCACGTCGTAGCCCGGGCCAGCGACGGGTTGGGCCTCGGCGGTGTAGGAGACGTGCACCGAGAACCTGTCGTCCGGCTCGGCGTCGTACCAGAAGATGCCGGGTTCGAGGCAGGGTCGACCGGCCGCGGCCAGCGCGCGGTCGAGGCGCTCGATGAGCGGCCCCACGACCGGCCCCACATTCTCGGGCCCCATCCCCTGTGCGTACTCGTGTGCGGCGTAGACGGTGACGGGCTCGACGCTTCTGTAGATGACGTCAGACATGGTGGTTCCTTCCAGGGCGAGGAGACGTCGCTCGATCCGGGCGATGCGGGCGCGGTCGTCGGCCACCGATGCCTCAAGCTCGCTGCGGCGCTCGGTGAGCACGGCATGCAACGCGGCATCCTGGTCGTCGGCAGCGATCACGTCGGCGATGCGCGCGAGGCCCACGCCGAGCTGCCTGAGCTCCACGATCCTCAGCAGCTGTGGGAGCTGGTGAATCGCGTAGCGGCGGTAGCCGTTGTGGGGGTCGATGCTCGCGGGCGTGAGCAGGCCCGTCGCGTCGTAGTGACGCAGCATTCTGAGGCTGACCCTGCCCAGGGCGGCGAATTCTCCGATGGTGTACATGGCGGAATCCACGCTCCACCCTGACACAGTGTGAGGGTCAAGCGCGCGTGGTGCTCCGGTGCGCGTCCACGACGGCGCGCAACTCGGCGGCACCCAGATTTGCCCCGAACAGCGCGCGCCCCGGCTCGAGGATTGCGCCCTCGTCCAACGCTCCGAGCACCACCGGATCGAAGCCGAGCGCGTCGACCAGCGCCGCGACCGCCTCCCTCGCCTCGGGGTCGTCACCCGCGACGGCGATCGCCTTGCGGTCGAGAGCGCCGGCGGGGCGGTGCCCCTCGTCGAGGTCGTGATAGCCCATGTGGTTGAACGCCTTGACGACGCGCGAGGCGGGCAGGAAGTCGCGGATGATCGCGCTCGTGGTGGTGCGCGGGTCCGTGAGGTCGTCCCTCTCGCCGTCCACCTCCCACCAGTAGTTCATCGCGTCCACCACGAGCTTGCCCTCGAGAGCATCGGCCGGAAGCGACGCGTACTTGCCCAGCGGCAGGGCCAGGATCACCACGTCCCCCAGCGCCGCAGCATCGGCCGCCGTGGTCGCGATCGCCCCCGGCGCGAGCACGTCGACGGTCAGGGCGATCGCCGACGGGTCGCCCGACCCGCTCACGAGCACGCGGTACCCCGCGCCCACCGCGAGCCTCGCCAGGACGGTGCCCACCTTGCCCGCGCCCAGGATGCTCACGGTCGTGGCGTGAGGAAGGGACGATGCCTGTGGCTGGTTCACCCGTCAGTCCGCCAGGATCTCGCGGACCAGGGGGATGACCTCCGAGCCGTAGAGCTCGACCGCACGCAGGCGCGCGGTCATGGGGAGCGGTCCGCCCGAGTAGATGAGGTCGAAGCGGCCGACCCCGAGCGCCGTGACGGCATCCGCGATGCGGCGCGCGACCGTGGCGGGGGAGCCGACGTACATCGAGCCGTGAGCGACCTCATTCTCGAACTCCTCGCGGCTCATGGGCGGCCAGCCGCGCTCGCGGCCGATCCTGTCGCGCATCACCTTGTAGCTCGGGAAGAAGATCTCGCGAGCCTCCTCGTCGGTGTCCGCGATGAAGCCGGGGGAGTGCATGCCGATCGGGTGCGCGGTCGTGCCGAACTGCTCGGCGGCGCGACGGTAGAGGTCGGTGTACGGGGCGAAGCGCTCGGGGCTGCCGCCGATGATCGCGAGCATGAGTGGGAAACCGTACTTCGCGGTGCGGACCACGGACTGCGGCGAGCCGCCCACGCCCACCCACGTCGAGAGCTTGCCGGACTCGGTCTTGGGGAACACGTCCGCCTCGTGGAGGGCCGCGCGCATGGTGCCGCTCCACGTCACGGGCTCCTCTGTGAGGAGCTGCGAGAACAGCTCGATCTTCTCCTCGAAGAGTGTGTCGTAGTCGCTGAGGTCGTAGCCAAAGAGGGGGAAGGACTCGGTGAACGAGCCGCGACCCAGGATGACCTCGGCGCGCCCGTGGGAGAGTGCGTCGACGGTCGCGAAGCGCTGGAAGACGCGCACGGGGTCGTCGGAGCTGAGCACCGTGACGCCGGACGCGAGCCGGATGCGGCTGGTCTGCGTCGCGATGCCCGCGAGCACGGTCTCGGGGGAGGAGATCGCGTACTCCTCGCGGTGGTGCTCGCCGACGGCGAAGACGTCGACGCCCAGGCGGTCGGCGAGGACGGCCTCGGCCACCACCTGGCGAATCGCCTCGGGGTGGCTCGCGAGCTCTCCCGCGTCCGTGGTGGGCAGATCACCAAAGGTGTCGAGGCCAAATTCCAGGGCAGTCATGGTGGGTCGCCTCCGTGGCGTCGAGGTCAGTATGATTGATATGTCAATCATGATCAGTAGTGGTTGACGTGTCAAACAAAGGGCCACTCATGAGCATTCCCTCCTCCGCCCCGCGCCGCAAGCGGTCCCTCACGCGCGCCGAGTTCGACACGTGGCGGCTCTTCGTCGAGACGTCGGAGCGCGTCACCGGAGTCGTCATGCGTCGCCTTCTCGAGGAGACCGGCCTGTCCGGGGGCGACTACGCGGTGCTGGTCGCGCTCACCGAGCATCCCGAGCGACGCATGCGCTCCTCGCACCTGGCCGACCACGTGGGCTGGGAGCGAAGCCGCCTCTCGCACCACCTGGGACGCATGGAGCGGCGCGGCCTGGTGCGCCGCGAGCGCGTCGAGGGTGATAGCCGCGGCGCCGAAGTGGTGCTGACCGAGGACGGCGAGCGGCTGTTCCGGGCGGCCACGGCGCCGCACCTGCGGGCGGTCAAGGAGGAGTTCGCGCGGGGGCTCACTCCCGAGCAGCTCGCCGCCCTGAACGATGCCATGGCCGCCCTCGCCTCCCACACGCAGCGAGCCCGGGAAGACTAGGCGCTCCCATCCGCCCCGCCGACCCGCGGACCGGGGTTACGCTGACACACGTGAGCAAGGTCTTCACGATGCCGGTCGCGCGGGTCTACCCCCTGTACGTCGCGAAGGTCGAGCGCAAGGGGCGGTCGGCCGCAGAGGTCGACGAGGTCATCCGCTGGCTCACCGGCTACAGCGACGCGGAGGTGCGCGCCCACCTCGACGCGGGCACCACGTTCGAGGACTTCTTCGCGCAGGCGCGCCTCCACCCCCACGCGGGCCTCATCACGGGGGTCATCTGCGGGATCAGGGTCGAGGACATCGAGGACCCGCTCATGCAGCAGATCCGCTACCTCGACAAGCTGGTCGACGAGCTCGCGCGGGGTAAGGCGATGGACAAGGTGCTTCGCGGCGACTGACCCGCACCTCTAGGCTCGACGCATGGCCACGCCTCGCACCACCTACGTCCTTGTCGACGGGGAGAACATCGACGCCACGCTCGGCAACTCGATCCTGGGCCGGCGCCCTCGCCCCGAGGAGCGGCCGCGCTGGGACCGCCTCCTGCACTTCGCGCGCGACGAGTGGGGTCAGCCGGCTGCCGGGCTGTTCTTCCTCGCCGCGAACAGCGACCTCCCCATGAGCTTCGTGCAGGCGCTGCTCGCGATGGGCTACCGCCCGATCCCGCTGTCGGGAGCGCCGGGCCAGAAGGTGGTCGACATCGCGATTCAGCGCACGCTCGACGAGCTGCGCCGCCGCGAGGCCGACCTCATGCTGGTGAGCAACGACGGCGACTTCGTCGAGGCGCTCGACCACCCGTTCGAGGGACGACGCGTGGGCGTCGTGGGCTTCGTCGAGTTCCGCAACGGCGCGCTGGGTCAGCTGGTCGACCGCGGCGTCGAGTTCTTCGACCTCGAGTACGACGTCGAGGCCTTCACCGCGCAGTTGCCGCGCGTGAGGATCATCCCGATCGACGAGTTCGACCCGGCAGCGTTCCTGTAGGCCGCGCGTCTACGCCGCGACCCTGGAGGAGGCGCGGCTACGCCGCGACGAGCGCGACCGCGAGAGCGACGACCGCGAGCAGCGGCAGCACGCCCTGCTTCGCGGCCGCGCCGGCGTGATCGCGCGACGCCGTCACGAGCACGAGAGCGGCGACGGCCATCGACCCGCAGCCCGCGAACACGAGCGCCGCGCCCGCCGCGGTCGAGCCCGACGACGACCCCGCCGCGATCATCGCGATCCCGACGAGCGTGACGACCGCGAGCATGAGGTTGTAGAAGCCCTGGTTGTACGCCAGCGACCGAGTGACCCTGGCATCGTCCTCCGACGCGATGCCAAACACCGCCCGGGTGGACGGGCGCATCCACGCGACCGCCTCGAGCCAGAAGATGTACACGTGAACGAGCGCGGCGAGTCCTGCGAGCACCAAGGCGACGGCAGTCATGGCGCCAGTCTAGGGAGGGGACGATGCGGGGGCGGGGGCCTCCGGTTCGCGCGGGATCGCGCGGGCGGGGATAGTGGAGAGCACTGCACGGGAGGACGTCCCCATGACCCGTCACCTGGCCGAGCCGACGGTCCGCACCTACCTGTACCTACGGGTCGCGATCGTGGCGGCGATCGCGCTGTTGTTTATCGCCCTCGCGCTCGAGATTGTCGACGCCGGCTGGCCCCCGCACGGGTCCATCAGCGCGTACTTCTACACCGCGGTGCAGCCCATCTTCGTGAGCACGCTCATCGGTGCCGCGATCCTGCTGGTGCTGGTCGCGATCATCCCCACGCCGGTGCTCGACGAGTCGCTATGTGGTTCCGCGACCGAGCGCTGCGTGCCCGAGGAGTTCCTGCCCGAGGTCGACCGCGCGATCGGGGCCCTGGGGTGGCTCGCGGTGCTGGGTCTTGCCTTTGCGCTGTGGACGCTGCGATCCCAGGGATGGGGCACATGGCCGGACCGGGTGGGGATCGCGGCGGGAGTCGCGGTGTGGCTGCTTTACGTCCCCGGCTTCGCGCGGTGGTGGGGCGAGGGCGTGCGCGCCTGGCTGCTCGACTACGGCCACTACGCCGCCGCGATCCCCGCGTTCGGTCTCATGGTGGTGATCGCCTTGGTCAACGCGCGCGAGACGCGACGCGAGGTCGAGGTCGCGGGACGCCACGTGGGCCTGCGCAGGCTGTACCAGGGCGTCGCGGCGGGCATCGCGGCTGTCATCGCGTGGGGGATCGTGGTCTACGTGGTCCAGCGCCGCGCGGACACGGTGGGCACCGGCACGCTGATCTTCTGGGTCGAGGCGCTGCTGCTCGCGCTCTTCGCGGCGTTCTGGGTGGTCCAGACCGTCGAATGGCGCCGCGAGGGACTCCCCGAGACCGCCCGCTAGGCCCTCGCGCGGGGGTGCCCCCGGCATCGTCCCCTCCGAATTGGGACCTCCGCGCGTGCCGGGTACCATGGGACGGTTGCCCGAACACGGGAGCCGACGGAGCACCCGCGGGCCCCACCATCCACCCACAGGAGTACGTAGTGACCAGCGCCCTCGAGAAGATCGACGCCACCACCGTCAAGCTGACGGTCAACCTCACCGAGGCGGACCTCGCCGACAGCCTGGCGCACGCCTATGAGCACGTGGGCCGCGAGGTCCAGATCCCCGGCTTCCGCAAGGGCAAGGTACCGGCGAAGGTGCTCGAGCAGCGCGTGGGCAAGGGTGCGATCATCGAGCACGCCGTCAACGACGGCCTTCCCGGCTGGTACTCCGCGGCGGTGCGCGAGACGGGCATCCGCCCGTTCGGCCAGCCCGAGGTCGAGGTCACCAAGATCCCCGGCGTCGTCGAGGGCGACGAGGGCCTGGAGTTCACCGCGATCGTCGAGGTGCGCCCCGAGGTGACGCTTCCCGCGCCCGCCGACCTCACGATCGAGGTCGAGCCCGCGGAGATCTCGGACGAGGACGTCGACGCGCGACTCGACGCGCTGCGCGAGCGCTTTGGCACCCTCGTGGGTGTCGACCGTCCCGCCGCGGATGGCGACTTCGTCACGCTCGACCTCACCGCGGTGATCGATGGCGAGACCATCGACTCCGTGCAGGGCACCTCGTACCAGGTGGGTGCGGGCAACATGCTCGAGGGCCTCGACGAGGCCGTCACGGGACTGTCCGCCGACGAGGAGACCACGTTCGACGGCCCGCTCGCCGCGGGTGACCACGCGGGCGAGACCGCGTCGATCACCATCAAGGTGACGGCCGTTAAGACCCGCGAGCTGCCCGAGGCGGACGACGACTTCGCCCAGCTCGCGTCGGAGTTCGACACGATCGCGGAGCTGCGCGAGGACCTCAAGGTCCAGGCCGCCAAGATCAAGGCGAACAACCAGGCGATGGAGGCCCGCGAGAAGCTGCTCGAGCAGCTCACCGAGGCCACCGACTTCGAGCTCCCCAAGAAGGTGATCGAGAACGAGGTGCACAGCCACCTCGAGAACGAGAACCGCCTCGAGGACGACGAGCACCGCGCCGAGGTCACCGAGGAGGCCACCAAGGCCCTGCGCACGCAGATCCTCCTCGACCAGCTCGCCGACGACCTCGACATCGAGGTCGAGCAGCCCGAGCTCCTCGACTACCTCATCAACGCCTCGCGCCAGTACGGCATGGACCCGGGCACGTTCATTCAGCAGGTCGAGCAGGCGGGCCAGATCCCCGCGATGGTGGCCGAGGTCGCCCGCTCGAAGGCCACCGCGTTCGCGCTGCGCCGCGCGACCGTGGTCGACACCACGGGTGCCGCCGTCGACCTCTCCGAGGTGATCGGCTCGCTCGAGGACGAGAAGAAGGACGAGGCGACCGAGGCCGCCGACGAGAAGGCTGCCGAGTAGTCCGCGCCTGACAGACGCGACGAGGCCCCGACCACCGTGAGGTGGCCGGGGTCTCGTGCTGTCCGGGGTGTCGCGCCTAGGACGAGGTGGTCTCCAGGTTCGACCACCAGTCGACACACGCGGGATCGTTGGCGCAGTTGTTGATCAGCGCGATGAATACGATCGCGAGCACGATGGCCGCGACGATCTCGAGATAGCCGAGGATGAGGCCCGCGATGCCGAGCCCCTTGAGATCCGCCTGGCCCTTGTTGGCCGCGCTCACCCCGAGATGGCCGAAGATGACGCCGACCAGCCCGAGCCCGAGCAGGCTCGTGACGAGCGACGTGATGTTCATCCAGGTCTTGGGCTTGGACGCGGCGGGCGGTGCGGGCGGAACGTAGCCCGGCTGGGCGACGGGCGGCATCCCGGGTTGGTCGGGCTGCGGGGGTACGGTCATGGTGGTGCTCCTCCTGGTGGACGCGACGGGGCCGTGATCCACGCTAGTCGTGCAGGGGCGAGCGGGCGCGGCGAGGGCAGCGCGGGGGGCGCGGTGACCTTAGGACTCGCACCACGCCGCGGGGTCGGAACCGCCGCATTCGACGCCCACCCATCCGATGGCCATCACGAACAGGATCAGGCCGATGATGCCGAGAGCCGTGATGACGTAGCCGGTGATGAGGCCCGCGAGTCCGACTCCTCGGTTGTCCGCCTCGCCGCGCTTGACCGCGCTCAGGCTGAGGTGTCCGAAGACGATTCCGGCGATGGCGGTGATGCCGGTGAACAGGCCCGCGAGCGACAGGATCAGCGACGTGATGCCCATCCAGTTCTTGTCCGTGGTGCCCGCGGGGGCCGGCGGTTGCGTGTACGGCTGCGCGGCGTACTGCGGCTGGCCGTAGGGAGCCTGCGCGTACGGTGCCTGCGGGGCGGGCGCGGGCGGCGGGGCCGTCTGGTACGACGGCATGGGCTCGGCCTGGTCGGCCGGGTTGACGGGGTCGCGGGGTGCGTCTGACATGTCTTCCTCCTCGGCGGCCCCTTGGCCGCCTCCGCCTCCGACGGTAGTGCGGGGAGACCCGCCGACGCATCGTCCGCCCGCCCGATCATTCGGGCGGGCGGATCGGGGGCATCCCCTAGTAGCTCGTGGTCTCGCCGGTGGCGAAGAACGCGATGACCGCGATCACCCAGATCACACCCACGACGAGGCCGAGGTATCCGATGGCCAGGCCCGCAATGCCGAGTCCCTTGTAGTCCGCCTCACCGCGCTTGGCGGCGTTGACGCCCAGGTGACCGAAGATGATCCCGACGATGCTGAGCCCGAGCAGCGACGTGATGAAGGACGTGATGTTCATCCAGCTCTTCGGCGGACGCGCGGGCGGGTAGTAGGCCTGCTGGTAGCCGGGCGCCGGCGGGGCGGCGGGAGCCGGGGGAATCGGTGCCTGACCGGCGGGCGCGTAGCCGCCCTCGGGGGGAGTGCCCCACGGGGTGGACTGCTACGGAGTCGGCTCCTGCGGGGTGAACCCCGCGGGAGCGCTCGGCTCGGCCGGGCGCATGCCCTGCTCGCCCGGCTGCGAGGAGAACGGATCGTTGGTGCTCATGGATGCTCCTTGGAGTGGCGCCTGAGTGTGGCGCGTCCCTCGCGCCCGTGGCGAGACTAGCGCCTGCGCCACCGCTCAAACCAGGCGAAACACCGCATCGTTACCGACCCGCGCCGTGCGCGGGCGCCTCCGGTGTCCGGTCTCCACGCATCGCGCCGCTACGCGCGTGGCGAACGGCCCGTCCGCGGTGTTCTCCCCGTAGCGAAACCAGGCGGGAAACGGCATCGTCCCGTCGCCTGCGCGCGTTAATGTCGGTCAGGACGCTCGACAGGAGGACACACGTGAACGAGATCACGGCACGAGGCGAGGGGCCCAGCATGGGCCTCAATGACTCCATCTTCAACCGGCTGCTGCGCGAGCGCATCATCTGGCTCGGCGACGAGGTGCGCGACGACAACGCGAACGCCATCTGCGCTCAGTTGATGCTGCTGGCGGCGGAGGACCCGGACCAGGACATCTACCTGTACATCAACAGCCCCGGCGGATCGATCACCGCGGGCATGGCGATCTACGACACGATGCAGTACATCAAGCCCGATGTCGCGACCGTCGCGATGGGCATGGCGGCCTCGATGGGCCAGTTCCTGCTCAGCTCGGGCGCGCAGGGCAAGCGCTACGCCACGCCCCATGCTCGCGTCATGATGCACCAGCCCTCGGGCGGCATCTACGGCACCGCGACGGACATCCGCATCAACGCGGAGCTCATCATGCACATGAAGAAGGTGCTCGCGGAGCTCACCGCGACGCAGACCGGCAAGACCGTCGAGCAGATCAACAAGGACGCGGACCGCGACCGCTGGTTCACCGCGACCGAGGCGCTCGAGTACGGGTTCGTCGACAAGGTCATCACCCACGCCGCCGAAGCCGGCGACAAGTCCCAGGGAGGCAAGGCGTGAGCGAGATTCAGCGCGCATTCCAGGCGGCCGGACGCACGGCCGGCGTATTCGGTGGCGGGGCGTACGGGGGCGGCGCCGCCGCACCGTCGTCGCGATACATCCTTCCTCAGTTCGAGGAGCGGACGGCCTACGGCTTCAAGCGCCAGGACCCGTACGCGAAGCTGTTCGAGGACCGCATCATCTTCCTGGGTGTCCAGATTGACGATGCCTCGGCCGACGACGTGATGGCGCAGCTGCTCGTCCTGGAGTCGCAGGACCCCGACCGGCTCATCACGCTGTACATCAACAGCCCCGGTGGCTCGCAGACCGCGCTCACCGCGATATACGACACGATGCAGTACATCAAGCCCGAGGTGCAGACGGTGTGCCTGGGCCAGGCCGCATCCGCCGCCGCCGTGCTGCTCGCCGCGGGCACCCCCGGCAAGCGCCTCGCGCTTCCGAACGCTCGCGTCATGATTCACCAGCCGCGCATCGAGGGCGGCGCGCGTGCGCAGGCCTCCGACATCGAGATCTACGCCGAGGAGATGCTCCGCATGCGCGAGTGGCTCGAGAACACCCTCGCGTTCCACTCGGGCCAGAAGCCGGAGAAGGTGCGCGAGGACATCGAGCGCGACACGTTCCTGTCCGCCGAGCAGGCGCGCGAGTACGGCCTCGTGGACCAGGTGCTCGAGTCACGCAAGGGAGTCTCGGCGGTCCACCCCGCGGGAGCGTAACTCGCTCTCACGCAGTCCGGGAGGGGCGTGCGCGGTCACTGCGGTGGCGGCGCGCGCCCCTCGCTACTTTCCTGGGGCCGCGCGGAAGGTCACGATCGTGCATCGGGGGCGAGCATCGTCCCTGCTACATGCGACGGGCTCGGTGTCTGTCGGCGCGTCGCCGCCCCGCTGTCTGACCCCGTAGGTAGCCTGGTTTGAGCACGGATTCGTTCGTGAGAGGAGCTCCCCGATGAATCGACCCGCTGACAGCGGCGACCTGCTGAAGTGCTCGTTCTGCGGAAAGACGCAGAAGCAGGTGCGCAAGCTCATCGCGGGCGGCGGCGTGTACATCTGCGATGAGTGCATCGAGCTGTGCAACGAGATCATCGAGGAGGAGTTCGCCGAGCAGGTCGAGGCGGAGCTCACCGAGCTTCCCAAGCCGCGCGAGATCTTCGACTTCCTGGGGCAGTACATCGTGGGCCAGGACCAGGCCAAGCGTGCGCTGTCCGTCGCGGTGTACAACCACTACAAGCGCGTGCGTGCGGGGGAGACCCGCCTCAAGGGCGACGACGACCAGGTCGAGATCGCCAAGTCAAACGTGCTGTTCATCGGTCCCACCGGCACCGGCAAGACCTACCTCGCGCAGACGCTCGCAAAGATGCTCAACGTGCCCTTCGCGATCGCGGACGCCACGGCGCTGACCGAGGCCGGCTATGTGGGCGAGGATGTCGAGAACATCCTGCTCAAGCTGCTGCAGGCCGCCGACTACGACGTCGACAAGGCGCAGCGCGGCATCATCTACATCGACGAGATCGACAAGGTTGCGCGCAAGGCAGAGAACCCCTCGATCACGCGCGACGTGTCGGGCGAGGGCGTGCAGCAGGCGCTCCTGAAGATCCTCGAGGGCTCGGTCGCGTCGGTGCCGCCGCAGGGCGGGCGCAAGCACCCGCACCAGGAGTTCATCCAGATCGACACCACCAACGTGCTGTTCATCCTGGGCGGCGCATTCGCGGGCCTCGAGGAGATCATCAGCTCGCGCGTGGGACGCAAGGGGATCGGTTTCGGGGCGACCCTCAAGGAGTCGGACAACACCGACCTCTTCTCCGAGGTGACGCCGGCCGACCTTCACAAGTTCGGGCTCATCCCCGAGTTCATCGGGCGCATGCCCGTGATCGCGACCGTCAACCCGCTCGACGTCGAGGCGATGGTGCTCATCCTCACCGGCCCCAAGAACGCGCTGGTGAAGCAGTACCAGCGCATGTTCGAGCTCGACAACGTGGAGCTCGAGTTCACGCCCGAGGCGGTGCGCGCCATCGCGGAGCAGGCGCTTGAGCGCGGCACCGGGGCGCGCGGACTGCGCGCGATTATGGAGGAGGTCCTCCAGGAGACGATGTTCGACGTCCCGGGCCGCGACGACATCGCTCGCGTCACCGTCACTCGCGACACCGTCATCTCGCGTGCGATGCCCGCCTACGAGGGCCGGGCAGAGGAGCAGGGCGCGGCGTAGGCCCGAGCGGGAGCGCGGCGCGCTCTCAGCCCACCCCTGCGCGCGCCCACCCGCTCTCAGCCCACCCCTGCGCGCGCCCACCCGCTCTCAGCCCACCCCTGCGCGCGCCCACCCGCTCTCAGCCCACCCCTGCGCGCGCCCACCCGCTCTCCACCCACCCCCGCGCGCCCACCCGCTCTCCACCCACCCCCGCGCGCTATGGGACGCTCATGGTCGATTTCGGGGGGTTCTGGCGTCCCATGGGACGGTGGTTGTCGGACGCCACTCTCGACCGGGTGATGTCCACGGCCCGGCGCCTCGCGCCAGTGGTCCACGGCATCGCTATCGGCGGGCATGAGCGGCGCCCGCGCGTCTTACACCTGGACTCATGACTCACTTGCGTCCGCTTCCTCGCGTCGCCGAACCGTCTGCGCTCACGGACGTGTTGCGGCGCACGCCGCGGGCCTTCACGTTCGATGAGCTCGTGGGGATGTCCTCGGCGCGCAAGGCTCGGACCGCGATCGACCGAGGAG
Source organism: Demequina sediminis (assembly GCF_039545075.1). Classification (NCBI taxonomy): domain Bacteria; kingdom Bacillati; phylum Actinomycetota; class Actinomycetes; order Micrococcales; family Demequinaceae; genus Demequina; species Demequina sediminis. The sequence goes on from NZ_BAABRR010000011.1 coordinate 12,815, forward strand.
AGGTAGTGCGCCTCCTGCCCAACGCCTACGTGTCGGCGCTTCACGCGGACTCGTTTCTGGCGCGGGTCGACGCCGCGCTCCTGTGGGCCGGCCCCAACGCCGCGCTGTCAGGTGCCGCGGCGATGTTTGCCTGGGGTTTCGCTGCCCATCCGCCCGAGGTCATCGAGGTGGTGGTGCCTCACGCGGATCGACCGCGGCCGCCCGGGTGGATCGTGGTCCGCAGGCTGAGCTACCGACCTCCCACGACCCGCCTGGGGAGGGCGACCGTGGTGGGGCCAGATCTGGCGGTGATCTTCGGCTATGGCGCGTTGCCGCCCCGAGACCGCGCATCGGCGTTCTATGCCGCGTTGCGCTCTGGCCTGACCTCTCCGCGCGCGCTGAGTCAAGCGCTCGACCGCGTGCCGAGGTGCCCGATGCGGCGCGAGCTGATGCGACGCATCGATGCGGGCGCCCGCGGAGCCGAGAGCTACCTCGAGGAGCGAGGGCTACGGAAGGTGTTCAACACCAAGGAGTTCGCGAGGCTTGCGCGTCAACACTGGGCACGCGTCGACGGCGAGCGCTTCCGGATCGACACTTATGACCCCGAGACTATGACGGCCATCGAGCTCGACGGGGACACGTACCACTCGGATCCCGAGCAGCGGCAGCGAGACATGACGCGCGACGCGACGCTCGCGACGGTCGGCATCCTTACGCTGCGCCTCAGCTATCGCGACATCACCGAGCGGCCCGAGTGGTGTCGCGCCCTCGTCAGGGGAGTGATCCGGTCGCGGTCAACGACACTCACCGTCCCATAGGACGCTCAAACCTCGCGAAACCGACGATGAGCGTCCCATAGCGCGCTGGGGTGGCTGACGTGGGCGCGCAGGGGTGGGTGAAGCGGGCGCGCTGGGGTGGGTGAAGCGGGCGCGCAGGGGTGGGGGAGGAGGGCGAGTCCCTACTCCGCCAGGCGCGCGTTCTCCGTCCGCATCACGGTCGGGTCCGCGATCTCGTCGTTCGATCCGTCCTCGGGCGCCAGTCCGTCCACACCGGGCTCGAGGGCCAGGCTCGCGTCCACGATCTGCATCGCGGACACGCGTCCCGCGGCACGGAGGTCGGCCTCCGCCGCACGAACCCACGCGACCTTGGCCTCGGGGACCAGCAGGTCGATGGACGCGATCTCGGTGCGCTGCGACACCTTCGCCTCGGACTTGACCTTGCGGAGCACGGACAGCGCCTCGCCCGCGGCCGCGAGCAGCGGCGCACCGGGGGTGTCCTCGCCCGCGACGGCACGCACCCGCGCCGAGTCGGGCCAGGATGCGCGGTGCACGGATCCCTCCTGGAACCAGCTCCACACCTCCTCGGTCGCGAACGGCAGCACGGGGGCGAAGAGGCGCAGGAACGTGTGCAGCGCGAGGGTGAGCGTGGCGCGCGCGGAGGCCGCGCCAGGGGAGCACGGCGCGAACGGGTCGATCGCCTCACCGGGCGCCGCGCCGTCGTAGGCGCGGGTCTTCACGAGCTCCAGGTAGTCGTCGCAGAAGGTCCAGAACAGCGTCTCCGCGACCTCGAGAGCACGCGTGTGGTCGTACGCGGACAGCGCGGCGGTCGCGGTGTCGACCACGTCCGCCAGTGCCGCGAGCATCGCTCGGTCGAGCGGCTCGGTCACGGGTGCGCTCGTGGTGACGTGCGCGGTCGCGCGCAGGCCCTCCTCGAGCGACTCCGCTGCCACCGTCGCGATGCCGGTCGCGCCGAGCACGAACTTGGAGGCGTTAAGCACCTTCATCGCGAGGCGACGGCCGATCTTCATCTGGCCCTCGTCGAAGGCCGCGTCCGTGCCCAGGCGAGCGGCGGCCGCCCAGTAACGCACGGCATCGGACCCGTGGGTCTCGAGCAGCCCCATGGGTGTGACGACGTTGCCCTTCGACTTCGACATCTTCTTGCGGTCCGGGTCGAGGATCCAGCCCGAGATCGCGGCATGCTTCCACGGCAGCGTGCCGTGCTCCTGGTGCGAACGCACCACGGAGGAGAACAGCCACGTGCGGATGATGTCCTGCCCTTGGGGGCGCAGGTCCATGGGGAAAGTCGCGGCGAACAGCCCGGGGTTGTCGCGCCAGCCGCACACGATCTGCGGGGTGAGCGAGGACGTCGCCCACGTGTCCATGATGTCCTTCTCGCCTGTGAAGCCGCCGGGGACGTCGCGCTGCGATGCGTCGAAGCCGGGCGCCACGTCCACCGAGGGGTCGACGGGCAGCGCGTCCTCGCTCGGCACGATCGGGTGGTCGTAGTCGGGGGAGCCGTCGGCGAGCACGGGATACCAGACCGGGATCGGCACGCCGAAGAAGCGCTGTCGCGAGATCAGCCAGTCGCCGGTAAGGCCACGCACCCAGTTCTCGTAGCGCACGCGCATGAAGTCGGGCTCGAAGTCGAGCTCCGAGCCGCGGGCCACGAGCGCGTCGTTGAGGGCGCGGTCCGTGCCGCCGTTGCGGATGTACCACTGGCGGGTGGTGACGATCTCGAGGGGCTTGTCGCCCTTCTCGAAGAACTTGACGGGGTGCTGCGTTGGCTTGGGCTCGCCGTCGAGCACCCCCGCCTCGCGCAGCATCTCGACCACGCGCTGCTGCGCGCTGAACACCGTGAGCCCGGCGAGCTCACCGTATGCAGCGACGCCCTCAGGAGAGGTGATGCCCTCGGGGGCCTCGGCGAGCAGCCGCCCGTCCCAACCGAGCACCGGGCGCGTAGGCAGACGCAGCTCGCGCCACCAGGTCACGTCCGTGACGTCGCCGAACGTGCAGATCATTGCGATGCCGGAACCCTTGTCGGGCGAGGCAAGGTGGTGAGCCACGACGGGCACCTCGACGCCGAACAGCGGCGTGCGCACGTGGGTGCCGAAGAGGTGCTGGTAGCGCTCGTCGTCGGGGTGGGCCACCAGGGCCACGCACGCGGGCAGCAGCTCGGGGCGCGTGGTCTCGATGTACACCGAGGCGTACGAGCCCGTCTTCTCCTCCATGTCCGCCGCCGGCTCGAACGCGATGCGGTGATACGCGCCGGGACGCTCGCGGTCTTCCAGCTCGGCCTGCGCGACCGCGGTGCGGAACGTCACGTCCCACAGCGTGGGGGCCTCGGCCTGGTAGCACTCGCCGCGCGACAGCCCACGCAGGAAGGCCTGCTGGGCGACGGCCTGCGAGGAGGGAGAGATGGTCTGGTACGTGCGGGACCAATCGACACTCAGGCCCAGGTGGCGCCACAGCGCCTCGAACTGCTTCTCGTCCTCCGCGGTGAGGCGCTCACACAGCTCAACGAAGTTGCGGCGCGAGATGGGCTGCTGGTCGGCCGCCTTGACCGACTTGCCCTCGCCGCCCTCGAACGGGGGCTCGTAACCCTCGACGTAGGGGAGCGTGGGGTCGCAGCGCACGCCGTAGTAGTTCTGCACGCGGCGCTCGGTGGGCAGCCCGTTGTCGTCCCACCCCATCGGGTAGAAGACCTCGCGGCCGCGCATGCGCTGGAAGCGCGCGACCACGTCGGTGTGCGTGTACGAGAACACGTGGCCCACGTGCAGCGAGCCCGACACCGTGGGCGGAGGGGTGTCGATCGAGTACACCTGCTCGCGAGTCGCGGACTCGTCGAAGCGGTACGTGCCGGCGGCCTCCCAGGCCTCGTTCCAGCGGTCCTCGAGTCCGTCAACGGTGGCCTTGTCGGGGATGCGCGCAGTCATGGGGGACATTCTTCCAGAGCGGGGACGATGCAGTGGTCGCCCGGGCGGCCCGGGCCCAGCGACGATGCCCGGGCTAGGCGAGTTCGACCGCGGCCACGACCTCGGTGGGCGTGGTCGAGCCCCGCTCGGGCTCGGCCGGATCCCACGGCTCGACCGACACCGCGATGGCCGCCGTCCCGTCGAGCGGCACGGTCCACACCTGATACGCCTGCCCCCCAGAAACGCGGGCAGCGTGCCGGCGATCGCGCGCCGCGTCGAGGTCCACGGCGACCTCCGCACGCCATGCGGTCCCTGCGATCATCGACCCTCCCATCCAAGCATCGTGCTCCGACATCGCCGGGACGCGTGAGCCGGGACGTCGAGGCGGGACGTGCCCGCACCGACACCCCGCGGGCACCTCAGTGCCCGCGAGTCTCCGGCGTCGCGAGGGGGTTCGCGCGCCGCCGCGGCGCGGATGGGTCGTGTGGGGACGATGCCCGGGTAGCCTCTGGCGCATGGAGGCGAGGGTGGGCGCCGGGTTCCTCAAGGCGCTGGAGGATCTCGAGTCGCGTGCGGGCGACGTGCTCGAGCCGCGGCTGCGCGACATGCTGCGGCTGCGGGTCTCTCACCTCAACGGATGTCACCGCTCGATCCGCGTCCACTCGGAGTCGCTTGCGCGCTCGGGTGCGCGGCCTGACGTCATCAGCGCGCTCGCGCGGCCGGCGCTGCAGATTCGCGCGGGACTCGTGTCGGACGGGGATGTCGCGGCGCTGCGCTTGGCGGAGGTACTGACCGATGCGCCGCGAGCGCTCGAGCCCGCTGCCCGTGCGGACGCCGGCGCGTGGTTCAATGCCGCGCAGTTGGGGGCGATCGTCGAGACGGTCGCGATCACGTCCGCGTGGAATCGCGTGCTGCGGGGGACGGACTAGGCGGCGGCTCCGCCACACGGCTGCGGGTGCGCGCGACCGTGGTTGTCCCATGGCGAGCACTGACCTCTCGAAAGCGACCGTGAGCGTCCCATGGCGCGCAGGCGTGTGGCGGAGCCGTGGCGGCGTGTGGCGGAGCCGTGGCCGCGTGTGGCGGAGCCGCGAGGATGGGCGCGGATGGGCGTGGGTGGGCGCCGGGTGGGTGCGGGTGGCAGGCGGGCGCCGTTAGTCGGCGACGCGCGTCACCATGAGGTCGGCCACCTCGTGGGGGCCCACGAGCACGTGGCTCGCGCCCTGCTCCTCGAGGTACGCGACGTCGGGCTCGCGATGGCCGCGCGCCACGATGTCCGCGTCGGGAGCGAGCGACCGCGCCTTGGCGACCACGGCGCCCGCGTTGAGCGGATCGGGCACCCCGACCAGCACCGCACGTGCCGACTCGATTCCCGCGGCACGCAGCACCTTGCCGCGCGCGGCGTTGCCGAGGATCGCCTCGTGCCCGTCCTCGCGGATCGCCTTGACACGGTCCTCGTCGTCGTCGACCACCACGGTCGGCACGCCCTGATCCCAGAGCGCTTGCGCGGCTCGCGCGCCCACGCGGCCGTAGCCCACGACGATCACGTGACCCTGAGCCGTGGTGGCGACGGGCAAGGCCTCCTCCTCGGGATCGTTCTCCTCGTGCTTGCGCGCGTAGTACCTCGACACCCACGCGAAGATCAGCGGGTTGAGGATGATCGAGAAGATCGCACCGGCGAGCACGAGGTCCCGCGCGTCCTGGTGGAGCACGTCGAGGTCCGCGCCCAGCGTCACGAGGATGAACGAGAACTCGCCGATCTGCGCGAGCGACGCGGCGATCACGAGCGCCATCGAGCGCGAGTACTTGAGCGCGCGCACCAGGCCGAACGCGATGATGAACTTGCCGCCGACGATGATCGCGACGGTCGCGATCAGCGCGAGCGGCTGGCGCAGGATGATGCTCGGGTCGACCAGCATTCCCACCGCGACAAAGAACAGCACCGCGAACGCGTCGCGCAGCGGCAGCGAGTCCTCGGCGGCGCGGTGTGCGAGGCTCGACTCGCGCAGGATCATGCCCGCGAAGAACGCGCCGAGCGCGAACGACACCTGGAACATCCACGCCGCTCCCACGGCGACGCCGAGCCCGATCGCGAGCACGCCGAGCGTGAAGAGCTCGCGTGAACCCGTGTCCGCGACGCGCGCGAGCGTCCACGGGATGACGCGCCTACCCACGATCCACATGAGTGCCACGAAGCCGCCCACCCGCAGGACGGTGAACGCGAGCTCGGTGAAGAGCTCCCCGCCGGTCGCGCCGTCGCCCGCGAGCACCGGCACCACGACCAGCGCGATGACCATGGCGAGGTCCTCGACGATCAACCACCCGACCGCGATGTGACCCGCGCGTGTGTCGAGCAGCTGCCGCTCCTCGAGCGCGCGCAGCAGCACCACGGTCGACGCGACGGAGAGCGCGAGCCCGAAGAGCAGTGATCCCGCGGTGCCCCAGCCCATGAGGAAGCCGAGCCCCGTGCCCAGCACGGTGGCGAACGTCATCTGCGCGATCGCGCCGGGGATGGCGATCTTGCGCACCGCGAGGAGTTCGCGGAAGGAGAAGTGGAGCCCGACGCCGAACATCAGCAGGATCACGCCGATCTCGCTCAACTGTGTCGCGAGATCCACGTCCCCCACATACCCCGGGGTGTACGGCCCGACGACGAGTCCCGCGGTGAGATAGCCCACGATCGGAGACAGGCGCAGTTTCTGCGCGATGAAGCCGAGGATGAAGGCGGCAACCAGGCCCACCGCGATGGTCGTGATCAGCGGGGCATGGTGCAACATGTGCCGATTCTACCGGGGGCACGTGACGGGCAGATTGCCGGTGCACTCGCCCGCACCTCGGGAATGTCCTGGCGTGCGCTAGTGTTCCGGGCACAAGGTCCTAGACCGCATCGTCTTATCCGGCCACGAGTCCCTGGCGGCCGGACGTCGACAGCACACGAAGGCGCCTCTCCCCGGGAGGCGCCTTCGTCGTGTCAACGGCGGGATTCGGGACGATGCCGGGGTCGCGCGCTCGCGGCCGATCGCGCTGGTCGCCGCGCACGCGCGGGCACCGTGGAGTAGCGTCAGCGTCATGGTGAGGTTCCTGGTGAACGCGCTGATCTTCCTTGGTTCCGCCGCCCTGGGGCTGTGGATCACGTCGCTCGTGCTCGACGGCTTCACGATCGACTTCGTGGCGCTGGCGACCGCCACCGTCATCTTTGCGATCGCGCAGAGCCTTCTCGCGCCCTTCGTGTTCAAGATGACGCGCAAGTATGCGAACGCGTTCATCGGCGGCGTGGGCCTGGTGTCGACCTTCGTTGCGCTGCTCATCACCACGCTGATCGTCGATGGGTTGTCGATCGACGGGGTCTCCACGTGGGTGCTCGCGACGATCCTGGTGTGGCTCATCACCGCCGCCGCGACCCTGGTGCTGCCGCTGATCTTCCTGCGCAACCAGGTGAATAGGCGTCGCGACTGAGCGCGCGAGCCCGGGACCTTGGGCCCTCGCGCCTGATACCCCCACGGGTATAGTAGTGTCGAGGAGGGGGCTCAACGTCGAGCCCTCTTTCATCGACAGAGAAGGTGATCGGCATGGCCCGCGTGGTTGTCCTGGGTGCCGGAGTGTCCGGCCACACCGCAGCGCTCTACCTGCGCAAGCTCCTGCCCAAGGAGCATGAGGTGGTGGTGGTCAACCCCAAGCCCACCTACAACTGGATTCCCTCGAACATCTGGGTGGGAGTGGGCAAGATGTCCCACGAGGACGTGGTGTTCGACCTCGCCCCCATTTACGCCAAGAAGGGCGTGACGTTCGTCCAGGCCAAGGCCTTTGCGCTGTGGCCCGACGGCGACGCCGACGATGCGCGCCCCGCGGTGGAGGTAGAACACACGTCGCCTGGCCGCGAGGGCGAGATCGAGAGGCTGCGCTACGACTACGTCGTCAACGCGACCGGCCCCAAGCTGAATTTCGGCGCGACGCCGGGCCTTGGCCCCGACGGCGGCCACACCCTGTCGGTGTGCACGCCCGATCACGCGACCGAGGCATCGTCCCGTCTCGAGGAACTCAAGGGGATCCTCAGGACGCGCAAGCAGACGGTCGTGATCGGGGTCGGGCACGGCACGTGCACGTGCGAGGGGGCGGCGTTCGAGTACACGTTCAACGTCGAGCACGAGCTGCGGGAGGCGGGCGTGCGCGACAACGCGGACATCGTCTACCTCACCAACGAGAACGAGCTTGGCGACTTCGGCGTGGGCGGGATGCAGTTCGAGCAGAACGGCTTCCGGACCACCTCGCAGTTGTGGACCGAGTCGTTGTTCCGCGAGCGCGGGGTGCGCGCCATCACGGGCGCGGCCGTGACCTCGATCGAGCCGGGCGTCATCCACTACGACCAACTCGACGGCTCGCACCGCGACCTCGGCTTCGACTTCGCGATGCTGTTGCCGCCGTTCAAGGGCAACGACTGGAAGGCCTACGACCGCGCGGGTGCGGACATCACCTCGACGATCTTCGCCCCCTCGGGCTTCCTCAAGGTCGACGCGGACTACACGCCCCGGCCCTACGAGGAGTGGAGCGCCAAGGACTGGCCGCGCACGTATCAGAACCCGACCTACCGGAACGTGTTCGCGGTGGGCATCGCATTCGCGCCGCCCCACCAGATCTCGAAGCCGCGCGCGACTCCCGACGGGCTGGCGGTCGCGCCGTCGCCCCCGCGCACCGGCATGCCCTCCGGAACCATGGGCAAGGTGGTCGCCAAGTCGATCGCGGACATGATCCTCCGCGGCGCCCCCGAGCCCACGCACGGCGCGTCGATGTCGGAGATGGCGGCCGCGTGCGTGGCGTCGGCGGGACACGGGATGCGCTCGGGCACGGCGGCGTCGATGACCATGAGCCCCGTGGTGCCCGACTGGGAGAAGTACCCCGAGACCGGTCGCGACCTGCGCGCCACGCGCGGGGAGATCGGGCTCGCGGGTCACTGGGTCAAGCGCATGCTCCACACCCTGTTCATCTACAAGGCGAAGGCCCGTCCGGGCTGGACCTGGATCCCGGAGTAGGAGGCGGCCATGGACAACATCGATCAGCGCACCACGGACGAGCGCCTCGCGCAGGCGCCGCTGCCCACCGCGAGGGAGCTGCGCAGGCGGCGCAACGTGGTGGTGCAGTTCGCGCGGTTCGTCGGGACCTCATGGACCATGTGGAGGCTCGCGCAGAAGCACCACTGACGAGCGCGGGGCTATTCGGGGAGTGAGGCGGGAGGGTCGGCGGGGCAGGACTCGCCGAGCGGCGCCGGGTCCGCCGCGCAGGCGATCTCCGGATCGGCCGCGCACGGGGTGCCCGCGAGGCTTGCGGTGATCGCGAGCCGACGGTTGGGGTCGAGCCTGCCCAGGATCTTCAGCGTGAGCTCCGCGAGGGCGTCGACGTCCGCGTCCGTGAGGTCCGCGAGAATCATCTCCCGCACGGCGTCGGCGTGGAGGGGGAGCGTGTCGCGGTAGAGCGTCGCGCCGGACTCGGTGAGGACGGCGTTGAAGGCGCGCCCGTCCTCCGCGCACGGGGTGCGCGTGACGAGGCCCTTTCGTTCGAGGCTCGTGACCACGCGCGACAGGCGGGGCAGCGTCGCGTTGGTGCGCGATGCGAGCGCGCTGAGGCGCATGCGGGTGTCCGGCGCCTCGTGGAGCGCCTCGAGGAGCGAGTACTCGAATGCGGTGATGCCCGCCCCGGCGAGCCGATGATCGAGCGCGGTCGGGAGCAGCTCGAGCAGCGCGTGCAGGCGCGCGACCGCGACCCGTTCGGGGTGGGTCAGGGGGGCGGTGGGAGCGGCGGCGCGCATCTCCTCATCGTACGCGGAGGTTTTATCTACAACCAACGGGCGGGCGCCGGGACGATGCCCGGGCCGGGTCAGTCGGGGTGAATGACCTGGATGCCGCGCTCGGCGAAGGCCTCGGCGAACTCCTCGGGCGGTGCGACCTCGGTCACGATGTAGGTGGCCGCCTCGAGCGGCGCGAACTGGGCGAAGAGCTTGCGCCCGAACTTGGTGGAGTCGATAAGCACCGCGACCTCCTCGGAGCGGTCCATCATCTCGCGCATCATCTGCGCCTCGGCGATGTTCGACGTCGAGTATCCGCCGGACACCGTGAGTCCGCCCACCGAGATGAGAGCGAGGTCGCCGTTGACCTCGACGCCCGCGCTGCCGTTGGGGGCGAACGTCACGGGCCCGATGGTCGCCTGCGCGCTCGGGCGCACCGTGCCTCCGAAGAGGTAGAGGCTGCGGTAGACGGTCGGGCTGATCTCGCTCGGCAACAGCAGGTTGTTGGTCGCGACCGTGAGGTCCGAGCGCTCGCGCAGGTGGCGCGCGAGTGCGAGCGTGGTCGTGCCGCCGTTGATGATTCCGCGCGGCGGCGCTCTCGATCCGGCCGGTGAGGGCTGGATCGGGCGGTTCGGCGGCGGCGCGCTCGACACGTGCGGCCTCGACAACATCGGCCCCGCGCGGGACGGACGGGGCCTGCACGGCTCGCACCACCTCACCCCCGCCGAGGACGTCGCGATCACCCGCACCCCCGAGGGCGACGTCGAGGTGAGCGGAGTGGTCGACTCGTCCCGCGTGTTCGGGCGCCGCGTGACGCTGCGCAGGCGAATCCGGATCGCGCTGGGCCGGCCCGAGGTGCTGGTCGAAGACGTGATCGTCAACGAGGGTCCCGCCCCCGCGGACGTCGCGGTGCTCAATCACGTCAACTTCGGGGTGCCGGTCGTGGTGCCGGGCACCACGGTGTCGCTCGCGGCGCTCGGACGGACGCCGCGGGACGCCGCGGCCGAGGCCGTGCCGTGGGAGGTGTTCCCCTATCCGGTCGACCACACGACCGAGTCGGTGTGGGAGCACACCGGGCTCGCGGTCGACGGCCAGGGCCGCGCGCGGGCGGTCGTGCGGACCCCCGCCGCGGTGAGTGAGGCGACGCTGGGGGCGCCGCTCGAGGCAGCCGTGTCCTGGCGCGCCGAGGACCTGCCGCGGTGCGTGCAGTGGATCTACCCGACGCGTGGCGGCTGGGCGCTCGGCATCGAACCCACGAACGCTCCGCTGTTTGGCACGGATCGCTCCGGTCCCCACGCGGGGGCGCCGGTGCTCGAGCCGGGGGAGACCCGCACGGCCGGGGTGACGCTCACCCTCGGGTGAGGGCGCGCTACTCGCCCAACTGCTCGAGGAGCGAGAGCTGCTCCTCACGGCGCTCATCGAGCACCGCCCCCAGGCGCTCGGTGTCCGCGGCCGTCCAGCCCTCGGGGTCCGTGACCGCCGCCCATGCGGCGAGGTTGCCGCTCGCGGTGTACATGTGGCCGAAGCCCTCGGGAACCGCACCCGCACCCGGCATGTCGAGCAGCAACTGCCAGCCCGTGATGATCGGGAACCAGTTCATCTGCGGGGACACGTCGGGCGCACGCGTGCCCTGGAGATACTCGGGCTCGCGATAGAAGGCGGTGGGGGTGAAGAACACCACGGGATCGGATCCGTGCTGGTAGTAGACCACTCGCGTGTCCCCCCAGGTGGCACCGGGCTGGTCGAGGATGTTCTCCTCGCCCGTGAAGCGCACGGTGCGGCCGTCGCTCACGACCGGCATCCACGCGGGCGATCCCTCGTCGCGCGAGCGCTCGAGCTCATTGTGGAGGTAGTTGACGAACGGCGGACCCGACATGAACGCGCCGTCGATCGGCTCGTTGATGATGTCGATGCTCGACAGCACGGACTCGACGCCGAAGGACCCCAGCGAGAGTCCGTAGAGGTAGAGCTCGGGACGCGAGTCCTCGGGGAGCTCCTGCCAGTAGTCGTGGATGATGCGGAAGCTCACCTGCGAGGTCTGGCGTACCGCAGCCTGGTCGGCGAGGAGAGAGATCCAGCTGGGCAGGTAGGAGTACTGCAGGCCGGCGATCGCCGTGTCGCCGTGGTGGAGGAACTCGAGGGAGTCGACCGCATTGGGCTCGAGGAAGCCGGTGCCGGTCGTGGTCCCCAGCACGAGCACCCGGCGGTCGAAGGCCCCCATGCGGACGAGCTCGTCGAGGAGGAGCTGCGCGCGCTCCTCGAGGGTGTCGGCCGACTTGAGGCCCACGTAGGCGCGGATGGGCTCGAGGGCGCCGTCGCCGCCGTAGCTCTCGAGTTCCTCGACGGTGGGGCCGGAGGAGACGAAGCTGCGGCCCTGGCGACCCAGCTCCCCCCACGCGACCGCGGACTCGGGCCCGCCCGACCGCAACTCGGACGTCACCTGCTCGACGCCGGCGTGGTCCTCCCCGTCGCGCACCGAGAACACCGCGTTGGCGCCAGCGAAGAAGCCGCGCACGAGCAGGCCGGAGACCAGCAGCCACAGGAGCAGCAGCATGCCGGCTACCGCGAGGGCCACGGCTAGGCGGCGGGGCAGCCAGCGGTCGAGCAGGTTCTCCGCCCAGCGGAACGCGGCACGCAGCGAGCGGGAGACCGCGAGCACCAGCGCCGCGACGAGGGCACCGACCCCGATCACAACCGGCCACGCCGTGGGGTCGAGCTCCTCCATGCCGAAGGTCCGGCGAATCTCGTTCTGCCATCCCACCCAGCGCCACACGGACAGCGACAGGCTGAGCCCGATGATCCCTAGCAGCGTCCACGCGACGATGCTCCGCGCGCGGCCCTGCAGGTTGGGCACGTGGAGGTAGTTCCACACCGCGTGACCGCCCGCGCCGAGCCCGTAGCCGACCATGAAGGACACGCCCGACGCGACGCCCTGCACCACGGGGATGCGCGGCAGCAGCGAGGGCTCGAGGGAGACGGCGATGAAGAAGGCGCCCAGGACCAGTCCGACAGCGGAGAAGCTGGGCTCGAAGATGCCCGGTGGGCGGCGATAGCCCGGGCGGGCCTCGCGGCGGGCCTGGCGCGAGCCGGCGATGGTGCGTGCCCTGCGGTCGCTCGGCTTGTGCTGTGCCGGCCTGTCGGCGGACTCTGTCGCGCGCGTGGCGGTACCCGTCATGAGCGTCACCCCTCTTCCCCCTGGACTGTAGCGGAGGAGGGGGTGCGCGGACGCGCCGTTGCGCATCGTCCCCCGCGGGTGAATGTAAGCGCTGGCACTGCAACTATTCGATAACTTTGGGCCCTTGGGCCCGGATCTTCGCTAGCGTCGGAGGGTGCGGACACAATGGCGTGTCCGCACCTCTCTTTTGCCCCGCGGCAATTTCGTGACGGCCGCGTTGCGTTTATCGCGCCGGGGACCGTAGAGTGCGGGGGTGTCGTCACGTCTCCTCACCGCGCCCCGCCGTTTCGCCGCCGTCGTCGCCGCCGCACTGATCACGCTGTCCGCGGGGATCGTTCCTGCTGCGGCCGCCGATTCGACCCCCGCCTCGGGCCTCGTGTGGGGCGTCAAGCAGAGCTTCCGCGACTACGTGGTGGGCCCCAAAGCGCGCGGACAGATCTCCGTGAGCGCGCCGGCCGTCGAGGTCGAGGGCGGCTTCGGCTTCGCCGCCGCCGGTGGGGACGATGCCGCCGCGGAGTTTGCCGGCGCGGTCACCTTCACGGGACACGAGGGCGTGCTCGACCTCACCTTCGCCGATCCCGTCGTGAGGATCGCTGGGGAGGCCGCCGCGACGCTGACCGTGGTGGTCAACGGCGTCGCCACGGACGTCGCGACCCTGGACCTGGCGGGCGCGGCGTACGCGGAGGCCGATGGCGCCGCGACGTACACGGGAGCGCCCGTGAGCCTGACGCAGGCCGGATCGGACGCGCTCGAGGGCTTCTATCCGGCGGGCACCGCGATGGACCCCGCGACGTTCACGATCGCGCTCGCCGAGGACGGCGGGTCGGAGCCCGAGCCGTCGCCCGAGCCGTCGGGGTCGCCCTCGCCGGCCCCGACGCCGACGCCCGGGGTCACGGGAGAACTGAACTGGGGCGTCAAGGAGTCCTTCGTCTCGTACGTCGAGGGTCCCATCGCGCACGGCGCGATCGAGGTCGCCGGAGGCGCGACGCGCGAAGGCGACACGTTTACGTTTGCCGCCACGGCATCGGCGCTGGGAGAGGACCTCACCGGCACCGCCAGCTACGGCGGTGCGGTGCGCTTCACGGGGCACGCGGGGGAGCTCGATGCGACGTTCGACGCGCCGCGTGTCGAGGTGATCGACGGCTCGACCGGGTACCTGTCCGTCGAGGTGGACGGCGAGCGACTCGTGATGGCGCGCCTGGACCTGGCGGCCGCCGCACGCACGCAGGACGCCGACACCGTGACCTGGGCCGGAGTGCCGGCGACGCTCACGGTCGATGGCACCGCGGTGTTCGCGTACCAGGGCAGCGGCTTCTATGCGGCGGGAACGGTGCTCGCGCCCGTGACCTTCACCGCGGCCGTCGTCGACGGCGACGGTGGGTCCGGAGGCGACGGCGGCGGCGACGGTGGGTCGGGCGGCGATGGTGGAGGTGATGGTGGCTCCGGAGGCGACGGGGGCGGGACGGGTGGCGGCACGCCGTCCCAGCCCGCTCCGAAGCCCACTCCCAGCGCGCCCGCCCACGGCTCCACGGATCTCGCGGTGGGTCGCCTGGAGTGGGGCGTCAAGCAGGCGTTCCGGTCCTACGTGACGGGACCCATCGCCCGCGGCAGCATTACCGTGTCGTCCGGAGCGGCGTACAGCGACGGCCGGTTCGTCTTCCTTCAGGACGGCGGCAACGCGAACCCGGTCTCGGGCACGGGCACCGCGCGCTACGACGGGGCGGTCCGGTTCGTCGGCCACGGCGGGATCCTCGACGTCACGATGGCCAACCCGCGCGTGACGCTTGAGGGCGCCGGCCGCGCCTCGCTCGTGATGACCGTCAACGGCACGTCGACGGCGATCGCGACCGTCGACGTGGCCGCGGGAACGCGCAGCACGCGAGGCGGCGCGGTGACCATCAGCGGCGCCCCCGCGACGCTGACCTCCGCGGGCGCGAGGGTCTTCTCCTACAACGGCAGCGGCTTCTACCCGGCGGGCGCCGTGATGGATGCCGTGACGGTGACCTTCGGTGCCGCGGCCACCGCGGCCGAGCGGCCCACCGCCTCGGCGCAGGTGGCGACGGCCGGGTCGGCGTCCGCGACCGAGGACGCAACGCCCGAGGCGGGCGAGTTCGAGGAGCTCGCTGTCGACGCCGCGACGCTTGAGCTGCTTCAGCGCGGAGGGCTCGTGACCCTCGACGTCGAGGGCTTCGAGTCGGGCGAGGAGGTCAGCGTGGTGCTGTACTCCGATCCTGTCGTGCTCGCGACGCTCGAGGCGGACGCGCGTGGCGCCGTGTCCTGGACCGGGGCGATTCCCGCCTCGTACTCGGGCGCGCACGACCTCGTCTTCGTGGGCGCGTCCTCGGGGGCGCGCTACGGCATCGCTCTCGACATCCCGGAGCGTGCGGCGCAGCCGGGCATGTGTCTCGCCTCCGGCGGTGAGATCGAGTGGGCGTTCAAGGACTCCTTCCTCGCGTACATCGACTCGTCGATCGCGAATGGAACGTGGGAGGTCGCCGGCGGTGTGGAGGATCTGGGCTACACGTTCGTGTGGCCGGTGACCGGCGGCGCGGTGGACCCCGAGCTCGCGGTCGGGACCGTGACTGCCGGCGGCTCCGTGCGCTTCACGGGGCACGGGGGAGTGCTCGACACGACGCTCGCGAACCCCACGCTCGAGTTCTCGGCGGACGGTGACTACGTCCTCGCGGACCTGGTGACTACGACTCAGGAGGGTGCCGAGGTCTCGGTGACCCAGGTACGGCTGGGCGAGCTCGATCTCGCGGCCGGATCCGTGACGGGCGAGGGTTCCACGGTGACGCTCGAGGAGGTGCCGGTAGTGCTGACCGCCGCGGGTTCCGCGGACTTTGGTACCTATGGCGAGGGTGAGGAGCTCGCACCGCTCAGCGCGACCGTGTCCTCCGACGACGGCTGCATCCTCGCGCTCGCGGGCGCCGAGGTCGCGCCGGAGCCGGTGTCATCGCCATCCGCCGAGCCGCTCGCGACGAGCGACACGGTCATTGACGCGGCCGCCGAGCCGACGTCGACCACCCCAGCCGCGGTGTGGTGGGCCGTGGCGGCCGCCGCGGTGCTCGCCGCCGCTGGCGGAGGCTACGTGGTGGGGCGCCGGCGCGCGTAGCGGGTCAGATGTGCGGGTGGCGACCCGCTCTCAGGTGGACGCTCGGCCGCTTCGCGCAGCGCCTGGTGCGATTTCGAGGCCGAGATCGGGTTGAGCGCATCAGATCTGCAGGTGGCGACCCGCTCCGGCCTGGGTGAATCGCACCACGCTATGCGCGAAGCTCGAAACAGCCTCGGAAATCGCAAAATCCTCTGCACTAAGCGGCGGGGTGGGGTGCGCGGGGTGGGGTGCGCGGGGTGGGGTGCGCGGGGGTGCGCGGGGTGCGGCGCGTGGAGTGGGTCGCCTGGTGGGCGTGGGTGCGAGTCAGTCCCTGCCGCGCTTGGGCACCACGAGCGGGGCGCCCTCGGGGCCCTCGACCACGTGCACGGCGATGCCGTAGACGTCCTCGACCAGCTCGGGCGTCACGACCTCAGCGGGCGAGCCGTGAGCGACCAGCCGCGCGCGGGACATCACCGCGATCGAGTCCGCATGGGCCGCAGCAAGAGCGAGGTCGTGCACCACGACCACCACCGCGCGGCCCGCGTCCGCGAGCGCGCGCGCCGTCGTCATGACGTCCTCCTGGTGGCGCAGGTCGAGCGCCGCGGTGGGCTCGTCGAGCATCACCACCGGCGTGTCCTGGGCGAGCACCCTGGCCAGCGACACACGCGCCTTCTCTCCGCCGGACAGCGAGGGGAACACGCGGTCGCGCAGGTGCGCCACGTCCATCGCGGCCAGCGCGGCGTCGACGTGGCGGGCATCGTCCTCGTCGGTCGAGGTCGCCGCCCACGGGTGGCGCCCCATCTTGACCACCTCGTGGACGCGGAAGGAGAAGGCCATCGCGTTCGCCTGCGTGAGCACCGCGCGGCGCCTCGCCAGGTCGGGCGCGCGCCACGCGCGCAGCGGGCGGCCGTCCAGATCGATCGACCCGCGCGACGGCGTGAGGTCGCCCGAGAGCAGTCCCAGGAGCGTCGACTTGCCCGCGCCGTTAGGGCCCAGCAGCGCGAGGAGGTGGCCGTAGGGGGCGGTCAGCGTGACGTCGTCCACGAGGATGGCGCCGCCCGGCGCCGCGTAGGACACGGACCGGGCCTCGAGCGCGGTCATGCCCACCCTCCCTGGCTCGAGCGCGCGCGACGCAGCAGGTAGAAGAAGAACGGTCCGCCGATCAGCGAGGTGAGCATGCCGATCGGCAGGTCGGCGCCCGTGACGAGCGTCCGCGCGGCGATGTCCGCGACGCACAGCAGCACGCCGCCGCCGAGTGCCGAGGCGACCAGCAGCCCGCGGTGGCTCGGCCCCAGCAACAGGCGCATGAGGTGCGGGACCACGAGGCCCACGAACGCGATGATCCCGGCGAACGCGACCGCGCCCGCGGTCAGCACCGCGATCACGACGATCGACAGCGCGCGCAGCCGCTCGACCCTGACGCCCAGGTGCCCCGCCGTGCGCTCGCCCAGGGCGAGCAGGTCGAACTGTCGCGCCCACCCGAGCAGCGCCGCGAGACCGGCGAGCGTGAGGACCGCGACCAGCGCGACCTCGGTCCACCGCGCGCCGTTGAGCGATCCGAGCTGCCAGAACACGATCTGCTCGCGCGCGGAGGTATTCGAGGAGAACACGGCGAAGGCGAGCCCCGCGCCGGCGAACGCCTGCACGGCGATTCCGGTGAGGAGCAGGGTGACCACCTCGGTGCGGCCGTTCGCACGTGCCATGACGTAGACGAGGATCGTGGTGAGCACCCCGCCGACGAAGGCCGCGGCGGCGGTCCCGAGGACGCCCACGGTCGCGCCGGTGACGATCACCGTCGCGGCACCGAGAGCGGCACCGGAAGAGACGCCGACCACGCCGGGCTCGGCGAGGGGGTTGCCGAACACGGCCTGCATGGCCGCGCCGCCGAGCGCGAGCGCGGTGCCCACGAGGATGCTCATCGCGACGCGAGGAAAGCGGATCTGCCACAGCGCCTGCGCGGTGATGTCGTCCGCCGGAGCCCACGCTGTGTCGATCCCGGCGCCCGCGAGCAGCGTGCCCACGACATCGGTCAAGGTCACGCCCAACTGGCCTACCGCGGCCGAGACCAGCGCGGATGCCACCAGCGCGACCGCGAGCACGAGGAACGTGACCCAGTGCGGGGTGCCGCCCAGCCACGCGCGCAGGCGGCCGGTCGCGCGCACGGACGTCACGAGGACGCGGCCGCGGCGCCCGAGTCCATGGGCGCGTAGACGGCCACCGCGAGGGCCTCGAGGATGTCCGCGGAGCGCGGGCCGAAGGACAGCACCAGGGAGTCGTCCATGTCCACGAAGCGGCGGTTCTGGCCCGCGGTCGTGAGCGCGACGGCGGGCTTGGACGCGAGCAGCCCGTCGACGCCGCCCACCGACTCAAGCCCCGACGACATCACGAAGATCACGTCCGGATCCATCGCGATCATCGCCTCGTCCGTCATGGGCTGCTCGCCCTTGATTCCCGCCTCGGAGCCCGCGTCGACTCCGCCGAGCGCCTCGAACAGGTGGTCCGCCCCCGAGTCCTCGCCGAAGAGGTAGTAGACGTCGGCGCTGCCGCGCAGGTACACGAACGCCATGCGCAGCGGCGTCGCCGGCGCGATCGCCGCGATGGCCGCCGCGGTGTCCTCGACGTCAGCGAGGATGCTCTGCGCGAGCGTCTCCCCGGCATCGTCCACTCCGAGGGCGGCGGCGACGTCGCGCGCGAGCTGAGCGGCGCCGTTGAAGCTCGCCTGGTTGTCGAGGAAGACCACGGTGATGCCCGCGTCGGCGAGTTGCGTGACCGCGCGGCGTGGGCCGATCGACCCGTCCGTAAGGACCAGCGTGGGCTCGAGAGCGAGGATGGCCTCGACGTTGACGCTGTGCGACGCGCCGGTCACCACCGGGACGTCCTCGGTGCCGGGGAAGTCCGCGGCGATGTCGCGCCCGACGAGCGATGCGCCCAGCCCGAGCCCCCACACGGTGCCCGCGATCGAGCCCGAGATGTCCATCGCGACCACGCGGTCGACCGAGGTCACGGTGACCTCCTGATCGCCGTCGGGCGCGTGCGAGGTCACGGTCGCGGGCAAGTCGGGCGTGGGATCCGCGACCGGGGTGATGGTTGCCGCACTCAGCACCGCGGTGGAAGGTCCCTGGTAGGAGGCGGGATCCTCGAGAGGGACGATGCCCTCGAGGGGGGCGGCGTCCGGCGAGGGGGCGGTCGTTCCCGACCCGGCGAGCGAGGACGGCGCCTGCGTTCCGGCAGACTGCGAGGCGGCGGGTCCCGCACACCCGGCGGCGCCCGCGACGAGGAGGGCCGCGGCCGCGAGGGCCGCGAGGGTGCGACGCATCAGACGGCCGCCCCCACGGACTCGCCGAGGGCGTCGAAGATGGCGCCGTTGAAGCGGAATGCGGCGAGGGACTCCGCGACGAACACGTCCTCCTGCTCGGGAGTGAAGTCGAGGGCGTCGAGCGAGGCCCGGTACTCGTTCTTGAAGCGCGGCCCCGACTCGAGCGCGTCGAAGCGGTAGAAGGCGAGCTGGTCGGGGGTTGCGCCGTAGTGACGCGCCATCAGCGCGCCGATCGCCTGGCCGCCCGAGAGGTCGCCCAGGTAGCGCGTGTAGTGGTGCGCGAGATAGCGCGCCACGTCCGCCGCGGGGATGGACTCGAGGTGCGACACGTAGGCCTCGGTGGCGGGCAGGGGAGCGTGGTTGTCCCAGTCGCTCGCGCCGAGGCGGCTGAGGTCGCTCGCGATCGCGGGGAAGCGGTCGAGCCGGGTGTCGTTGATGAAGGCCGGATCGCCGGGCTGCGGAATGCGCGACTCGAGGGCGCGGTAGACGTGCGCGTACTGGATGAGGTAGCGCGTGTACGTGGCCAGATCGAACTCGCCGTCCATGAGTCGCGTGATGAAGCCGCGGGTCTCGGCGGCCTTGTGCTCGAGCGCGGT
This sequence comes from Demequina sediminis, assembly GCF_039545075.1. Classification (NCBI taxonomy): domain Bacteria; kingdom Bacillati; phylum Actinomycetota; class Actinomycetes; order Micrococcales; family Demequinaceae; genus Demequina; species Demequina sediminis. The sequence goes on from NZ_BAABRR010000011.1 coordinate 32,439, forward strand.
GGCCTCACGAATACGGGCGGAGAGCGGGGAGGGCTCGGTCATGGGCGAGAGTCTAGCCACATTTCGTGACGGTGTGGTTGCGTAATTATTTCGGAGGCGAGGGCACGGTGCACTACGCCTCCCGCAGCAGCGGTTGCGTCATGCAGTGGGCGCCCCCGCGGCCGCGGCCCAGCTCCGCGCCCACGATCTCAAGCACCTCGACGCCCGCGGCGCGCAGTTCCTCGTTGGTGTGGGTGTTGCGGTCGTAGGCGACCACCACTCCCGGCTCAAGCGCGAGCAGATTGTTGCCCGAGTCCCACTGCTGGCGCTCCGAGGCGTAGCGGTCGCCGCCCGTCGCGATCACTCGCATGTCGACGCCCAGCGCGTCCGCGACCACGTCGACAAACGGCCGCTCCTCGCGCCGCACGTCGAGGAACACGGGGGCGGGGGCCTCGCGGATCGTGAACGTCTCGATCTCGTCGATGATCCCTGGAAAGACCGTGCAGAGGTCGCGATCGGCCATGGTGAAGACCGTGTCCAGGTGCATCGCGGAGCGCAGCCGCGGCATCTTGGCGACGATCACGCGGTCCGCGCCCTCGCGGATGAACAGCTCCATGGCGAGCTGCGTGATCGCCTGCCGGCTCGAGCGCTCGGACATCCCGATGACGACAGTGCCGCCGCCGATCGGCATGACGTCCCCGCCCTCGAGCGTCGCGAGTCCGTTGGGCAGCTCGGGGTCGCCCCACCACACGTTGACCGCGTCGCCGAAGTCGGGGTGGAAGGCGTAGACGGCCTTCATCAGCAGGGTCTCGGCGTGGCGCGCCTGCCAGTACAGGGGGTTGAGGGTGACGCCTCCGTACACCCACGACGTCGTGTCGCGCGTGAAGAGCGTGTTGGGCAGCGGCGGGAGCAGGTAGTCCCGCATGCCGGACTCCTCGCGCACCAGGAGGAATCCCGGCGGCGAGATCTCGTGAGGCAGGTCGTGCGTCGACAGCCCGCCGATCAGGTGCCGCGCAAGCTCGAGCGAGTCCATCTGGTCGAGGTAGGCGCGAATGTCCGCGGCCAGGCCCAGCCCCACCTCCGCGGGAGTGATCTTGCGATCGAGAAGCCACGCGCGAGCGTGGGGGAGAGCGAGGACCTCCGCGAGAAGCGAGTGCAGTTCGAGCACCTCGATGCCGCGCTCCCTCATGAGCGACACGAATCCGGCATGGTCCCGCTGGGCGTTCTCGACCCACATGACGTCGTCGAAGAGAAGGTCATGGCAGTTGGACGGCGTGAGCCGATGGTGGGCGAGGCCGGGCGCGCACGTGAGGACCGTGCGGAGTCGACCTACCTCGCTGTGCACGCCGTAGCGCGGTGCCGTGAGCGGCGGTGCCTGAATCTCGGTCATGGTCCGCGAGTGCCTTCCTGCCGGGTGATTCGACGGTAGCAGGATGCCGATGCGCTCCTCCCGGCCGCGGCGCGGGAGGGTTCCGCGGGGAATGCCTCCCGGTCCCCACCCGTTGGCACCCAAGGACAGCGTGGCCAGGTTTTGAGGGACCCGACTCGCGACTGCCGACTCCAGGTACCACTCGACCAGGAAGGCTCGCAGCGATGACGCATCATCACAACGCACCCGTTCTCACGTCTCCCGCTGGCACCGTGCACGGCGGCTATCTGCCCACGCCCGTGACCCGGCTGGACAAGCTCTTTCCGGGCTCAGGCGTGCCCGTCTTTGCCAAGCTTGACCAGCTCCAGCTCTCGGGAAGCACCAAGGAGCGCACCGCGCGCTCGCTTCTCGACGGCCTGATCCGCGACGGCAGGCTCGTGCCGGGCGGCACGGTGGTCGAGTCCACCTCGGGCAACCTGGGGATGGCGCTCGCGCGTCAATGCGCCCAGCGCGGCTACGGCTTCATCGCCGTGGTCGATGCGCGGGCCAACGCGGCCGCGTGCCAGACCATGCAGGCCTATGGCGCACGTGTCGAGCGCGTCGAGACGCCGCAGGACGGGAACCGCCTGCGTGCCCGCGTCGAGCGCGTCGCCGATCTCCTGGCGGAGGATCCCACCGCCGTCACCACGCAGCAGTACGGCAACCCGGACAATCCTGCCGCGCACGCGACCTCGACCATGCCCGAGCTCGTCGCGTCGCTGGGGGCCCCGCCGTCGCGGCTGTATGTCGCGATGAGCACCACCGGCACGCTGCTCGGATGCCAGCAGGCGATCGAGCGCGAGGGATGGGCCACCGAACTTGTCGGCGTGGACGCCGAAGGATCCGCGCTGTTTGGCGGCGTGATCGCGGAGCGCAAGCTGCCCGGCCTGGGGGCGGGCTTCGAGACCGAGCTCTCGCGCCACGCCCGCCCCGACCATGTGCGCCGCGTGAGCGAGGCCGCCATGGTTCGCGGTTGCCGCCTCCTCGCGCGGCGCGAGGGACTGCTCGCGGGGGCATCGTCCGGAGCGATCGTCGCCGCGATCGGCCGCGACCTTCCGGAGCTGTCGCTGTGCGACACGGTCGCAATGCTTATCCACGACAGCGGCAGCGCGTATCTGCCGACCGTCTACAACGAGGCGTGGGTGCGCGCCGAGATCGCCGACGCGGATGAGGCCCTCGGACCGCTCGATGCCGCCAACCCGTTTGTGGCGGGCGACGCGCGCCGCCGTGGGTAACGCGTCCTCGGACCGCGCGCCTGCCGACGCCGACCTGGTCATGGTGGGTGCGGGTCCGCAGGCGCTGCGCGCGCTCGCCGACCTCGACCACGAGCTCGCGCAGTCCTCGCCGGACGCGACCCGCGTCCCGCCGCGGGTGTGCGTGCTCGACCCCGCGACTCCCGGCCCGGGTGCGGTGTGGGATCCCGCGCAGGGGGTGCATCTGCGCATGAATGTCGACGCGGGAATCGTCGATCTCACGTGTCCGTCGGTGCCCCTCACGTTCGTCGAGTGGCTGGCCGCGAACGGCGCCCTCCGGGACCCCACGCTCGACCGCTACCCACCGCGCGCGACGGCGGGCCGCTACCTGGCCTGGGCGTGGGAGCGCCTGCGCGAGTCGCCGCGCATGGCCCTCGCGAGCCGCCGCGTGCGGGTCACCGACGTGGTGCGCGACGGAGACAGGTGGAGCTGCGAGACGGTCACTCCGGAGGGGCCACCGGACGTGCCCGTCACGGCGCCGCGCGTGCTGCTCGCGACCGGGCACGCGGGTGGTGTGGGGATGGATCACGCGCGGCTGGCCGACCCCGACCGGGGCCCCGCACCCGGCGCCGATGTCGTGGTGCGCGGTGCCGCGCTGACCGCATTCGACGTGGTGATGGACCTCACGGCGGCGCGAGGGGGAGCATGGATCGAGGACGCTGCGCGGCCGTCGGGGCGGCGCTACCTCCCTGGTGGTCGCGAGCCCGCGTCGGTCACGCTCGTCGCGCGGTCGGGGGAGCCGATGCTGCCCAAGCCTGCCGCCGTTGCCGCGACGCTCGCGCGCGCCGTCATTGAGCAGACGAGGCGGTGGGGAGCGAGCGCGACGCCCGACGACGCGTGGTGGGGCGTTCTTGCCGATGCCGCCGTCGCCGCGGCGCGGGCCGCGGGGGTCCGCCTCGAGCATGCGGCCCTGTGGGACGTGCTCGACGCCACGACCGGCGCGGTCGCGGCTGACGGGCGCGCCCGCGAGGGCGCGGCCGACCCCGGCGAGAGGTGGGAGCGTGACGTGCGCCGTGCCGAGGGCGACGTCGACGCCGACCCCGCATGGTGGTGGGGGCGCGCCTGGTCGGCGGGCTACCAGGACGTCGTGCGCTCCCTCGAGCGCGCTCCTCGCGACGCCGACACGTGGCCACGCTGGCGAGCCCGTGCGGCCCGACTCGAGAGGTGGGCATTCGGCCCGCCGCTCGAGACGCATCGGCGCCTGCTGGCCCTGAGGGAGGCCGGCCTCCTCGGCATCGTTCCCGCGCTCGCCCTGATCCCACCCGGCGCGGTCACACTCGACGCCTTTACGCGGGGACCAGGGGTGCTGAGCGCGCCGCGTCCATGGGATGCGGGCGCAGAGGGGCCGATGCCGTGGGCGCCGTGGGAGGGTCTGCTCCGCCGGGGCGACGTGACCGTGCGCGCGGGAGAGCGGGGGGTGTTCACGGCGCCCGATGGCGCGTGTGTCGGCGCGGACGGGCGTCAGACACCCGGGCTCTACGCGCTGGGCCGGCCTACGGAGGACGTGGTGATCGGGCACGACTCGCTGCAGCGTGCCCTTCACGGGGACACCCGGCGATGGGCGGCCAGGATCGCGCGCGAGTGGGACGAGCGAGCCTGGAGCGAGACACGAAGGGAACGCAGCTATGGGTGAGGCAGTGACGGCGGACGCGGTCGCGGGACTGACCCCGCTGACGGGGCGCACCGAGCCGTGGATGGAGGAGCTGCTCGCGCACCCGGAACGGTGCGCCGCGCTCATCGAGGAGTACGGCTCGCCGGTCAACGTGCTCGATTTCGCGCCGCTGGGGCGCAACGCGGCCGAGCTCGTGGAGGCCGCGGCTTCCGAGGGTGTGCGGCTCGGGGTGTACGTGGCGCGCAAGGCGAACAAGGCGCTGGGGCTGGTGCACGAGGCCCGGCGCGTGGGGCTCGGCATTGATGTGGCGTCGCTCGCAGAGCTCACGCAGTGCCTCGACGTGGGGTTCGCGGCGGACGACATGATCCTCACGGCCGCCGTGAAGTCGACCGCGCTGATCGAGGCGGCGCTCGCGGCCGGGGTGCTGGTGAGCCTCGACAACGCGGATGAGGCGGAGGACGTCGCGAGCATCGCTCGCGCACGGGGCGTGACGGCGCGGGTCGCGCCGAGGCTGGCCTCGTCCGATCCCGCGATTGCGCCCACGCGCTTCGGGATGACGGCACGCGACTGGGACCGCGTGGTGGGCGAGGCGGGCGGAGGCGGCACCCCGCTGCGCCTCGAGGGCATCCACTTCCACCTCAACGGGTACAGCGCGCGCGAGCGCGCCATCGTGCTGCGCGAGGCGCTCACGTGGACGGACGCGTTGCGATCCCGCGGGCACGCGATCGCGTTCATCGACATGGGAGGCGGGGTGCCGATGCGCTACCTCGAGGACCGCGAGCAGTGGCGCCGCTTCTGGGAGGCCCTGGAGGGCGACCGCGAGGAAGTGCTGACGTGGCGCGGCGACCGGCTGGGGCTCCAGGATCCGCGCGCCGACCGGCCCTCCGCGAGCGTGTATCCGTACTGGCAGGAGCGGGTGCGCGGCGAGTGGCTGAGGGACGTGCTCGCTGCCCCGGCAGGGGAGGGATCCACCGTCGCGCGCGAACTGGCGGCGAGGGGTCTCGAGCTCAGGTGCGAGCCGGGGAGGTCGGTGCTCGATGGGTGCGGGCTCACCTTGGCCTCGGTGGCCTTTCGCAAGTCCACGAGCGACGGCGTCCCGCTGGTCGGCCTGCACATGAATCGCACGCAGGTCCGGTCGACGTCCGCCGACTTCCTGGTGGACCCGCGCTGGGTCCGGCCGGCGGACACCAGGGACACCTCAGAGCCGTTCGAGGGCTTCCTGGTGGGGGCGTACTGCGTCGAGGAGGAGCTGCTGCTTCGCAGGAGGCTGTGCTTCCCCGACGGCGTGGCCCGCGGGGACATCGCGGCCTTCGTCAACACGGGCGGCTACCTCATGCACATCCTCGAGAGCGCGTCTCATCAGCTGCCGCTCGCGGCGACCGTGGTGAAACGGCGGCCTCAGGCTGCGTCGGGCTCGAGTCCGGGGTCCGAGTCCGCGTGGGTGCGAGACGGGATTGACGCGGTGGGGGCGACCGGTGCGGCCAGTGCGACGGGGGACGTCCCGTGGGGTCCGATGCCGTGAACCGGGGCGGCCTCCGCGGAGACAGGGGCGCACCCCGCGATGGCGAGTGCGAGGGCGGCCGATGCCGCGGCGATGCTGAGGAGTCGTCGTCGAGGTTCCATGGCTCCAGCACATCGCTCGAGCCTGGGAGTCCGCTAGGAGCGGCCTGGGGGAGTCGTGAGAGGTGCGGCTGACAGCTCGGCGCGTCCTACTTCATGCCCATCATGCGGCGCGCATTGACGGTGCGCACCTGCGACGGGATGGTGAACAGGTCGACCAGCCAGCCGATGCCGAACAGTCCGGCCGTGAGCAGCCACAGGATCCCGCGGCCGATTTTGCCCATGTAGAAGTGGTGCACGCCCAGGATCCCGAGGAAGAACCAGAGGATGTAGGTGATGGCCGTGTCTTTGAGGGGCAGCGGTGCGGCGTTCATGGCGTTCTCCGGTGGAAGGGTGCGGCGAGGAACTCTCCCTCGAGCCTAGTCGGAGCCGCGCGGTGCGCCCGGGCATGGCGAAGGTCCCGCCGCACCGGGTGGGTGCGACGGGGCCTCTCCCCAGAAGGAGCACGGCAGACCCGTGCCCCGCTCGCGTTTAGCGCGAGAAGATGTTCGAGAAAATCGACCCGAACGAGCCGTTGCTCGAGGACTGGTCGCACGTGCAGCGCTGGTCCTGGGCGACGCCGGCGAGCGCCTGGTCGATGTGCTGGCCGCAGCCGGTCCACGTGGCCTTGCCGCACTGGTTGCAGGTGATGCGAGAGCACATGCTCGTTCTCCTCTGTTGGTTCGTTTCGGATGATGCGGCCGGCTGAAGGGGGGTGTTGCCGGCCGCTCGCTGACTAGTCTGCATACCCCTGGGGGTATCTGTCAAGTCGAAGCGCGGCGCGGGGTCCCGGGTCGCCCGGGTTAGCGTGAGCCTATGGGTTTTCTCACGAAGGTGTTTGGCGGTCGCAAGCGGGTGGAGCCCCACGGGCTGTGGAGCGACGATGCCGAGCAGCTGGCGGCGCTCGCGGCCCGCGGCGGCGTCCCGGAGGCTCCGCGGGAGTCCGAGTTCTTCCTCTCGTTCACGTCCGACGTGAGGGCCAAGGCGGCCGCCGACGAGCTGCGCTCCGCGCGCGTCACCCACGAGCTGGTCGAGCCGTCGCACGACATCCCCGAGTGGATGATCTTCGTGCGCCGGTACAACGCGCCCTTGGTGCCCAACGTCCTGCGCGACACGGTTGACCTGTGCGAGGACATCGCCGCGCGCCACGGCGGGGACTACGAGGGCTGGGCGGGGCTGCTCACTTCGGAGGAGAAGGACGCGACGTAGCGTCGGCGGGCTCACTGAGCGAGGGCTTGCTGTACGTCCGTGCGGGGGAAGTCGTCGCCGACGAACAGCAAGGGCTCGTCGAGGTGGAGAGCGAGGGCGTAGGAGAAGCAGTCTCCAAGGTTGAGCGCAGCCGCGTGGCCCGTGCCGCGCCCATACTCGCGATACGCGCGAGCCGCGATCGCGGCCTGGGTGGCGTCGAATGGCACGGTCTCGACCTCGAAGGCCCGCAGCAGGCGGTGTGCCCTGCGGGAGAGCGAGCCGTCGTCGCGCCGCGTGGTGACGGCATCGATCTCGACGAGTGTCGCCGCGCTGACACGGCGCGCTGGCGCGGCGGCGAGCGCGTGGGTGAGGCGCTCGCGCGCGGGCTCATTCGCGATGATGGCGATGATGGCCGAGGTGTCGAGGATCACGCGAAGAGTCCAGCGTTGTCGTACATCGTGGCCTCTGCCCGCTTGAGGTCGGCTCGGTCCTCGTCGGTCAGGCTCGCGTCGATCTCGGCGAGCACCGCACGCGCGCGGTCGAGCCGTGCGGCGCCTTGGTCGTGCGTCGCCTTGGTGTCGAGCTCGGCGAGCGCCGCGCGCACTGCGTTCTCGATCGCACTCGTCTGCGTCTGGTTCGTGCGCTCGGCGAGCTCTCTGACCAGGCTCACGGTCGTCGCGTTCTTGATGTTGAGGCTCATGTGTCCAGGGTAGATGGAGGCAGGTAGAGCGTCTACCCTCACGTTCTCGTCGGGCCCGGGGCGTGCGAGACTCCGCGGCGATCATGCCGCTCGAGGCGCTCATCGCGGGGCGGTGACCCCGGCATCGTTCCTGATGCCCACCCACGACACGAGCCCGCCCGCGACGAGCAGGACGCCCGTCACCACCGTCGCGCGGTGGAAGCCCGCGAGGTCGAGCTGTCCGCCTACGATCGTGCCCAGGAGGGCGACGGCGACCAGGCCCGCGATGCGTGCCACGGCGTTGTTGACCGCGCTCGCGATGCCCGAGCGTGAGGTCTCGATCGCGCCCAGGATCGCGCTCGTGAGCGGCGCGACCGTCAGCGTCAACCCCGCGCCGAACACGACCAGCCCGGGCAGTGCCTGTGTCCAGTAGTCGAAGTCGTCGCTCACGGCCAGCAGCATGAACGAGCCGAGCGCCATAGTGAGCGGGCCCGCAGTCATGAACGCGCGGGGCCCCAGCCGCCCTCCCCACGCGCCCACGCGAGAGCTGCCCAGGATGAGCAGCACGGTCGCCGGCAGCGACGCGAGGCCCGCGGCCGTGGCGGAGAGCCCGGCGCCGTCTTGGAGATACACGCCCACGATGAAGCCGTTGAGGGACAGCGCGCCGTAGATGAGCCAGGTCGCGGCGTTGCCCCATGCGAAGTTGCGGGCGCGGAACAGCGACAGCGGGAGCATCGGATCCGCGGAGCGGGACTGGCGCACCAGGAACGCCGCGAGCGCGCCGATCCCGAGTAACGCGCCGCCCCAGATGGCCGGGTGACCCCAGCCCAGGTGAGGCTGCTCGATGAGCGCGAAGACCGCGGCGCCGAGTCCGCCGGCACACAGGGCAGCGCTCCACAGGTCCACGCGCGCGCCCTCGCGTGTCGTGTCGCGATAGCCGGCGCGGCCGAGCGCGGCGATCATGGCGAGCGTGACCGCGATGGGCAGCACGTTGATCGCGAAGGCCCACCGCCAGCTCGCGAGGTCCGTGAGCAGGCCGCCGAGCAGCGGTCCCGCGACGAAGGCCGCGGTCGTGGCGCCCGTCCACGTGCCGATCGCCCTCGCCTGCGCGGGCCCCGTGAACGTGCTCATGATGAGCGCGAGGCTGCTGGGCACCAGGAGCGCGCCCGCGACCCCCTGCAGGAGGCGCGCGGCGATCAGCACGGCGCCGCTCGGTGCGAGCGCGATCACCAGGGACGTCACGCCGAAACCGAGGAGTCCCGCGCGCAGCACCCGCACGCGGCCGAACATGTCCGACAGCGACCCCGCCACCAGGATCAGCGCGCCGAGCGTGATGAGGTAGCCGTCCACGACCCATTGCTGGAGGGAGATGCCTCCGCCCAGGTCGCGCACGATCGCGGGCAGGGCGACGGTGACGATGCTCCCGTCGAGGAACGCGACGAAGCTCGCGAGGACCGCGATCCCGAGGGTGAGCCGTGACGATGCCGGGGTGGCGGCCATGGTCCAGGCTAGGCCCGCGTGGGGTCCGGGGTGGGGTCGCGCTATGCGAGCGCGTCCAGCAGCCTGTCGATCGCGACGTCGAGGACGTCGGGCAGGAGCGCGAAGTTGAAGCGGGCGAAGCCCGCGTAGCCGGACCCGCACGCCTCTCCGGGCGTGGTGGCGAGTCCCGCACGCCGCAGTCGTGCCGCGCCGCACGAGTCCGGCTCCGGGGTGCATCCGATCTCGAGCCATGCGAGATACGTCGCCGCCGGCAGCACGCTCAACGGCCGGGTGGGAAGGGTGGTCAGCGCGGTGGCCAGCCGATCCCGGTTGCCCTCCAGCGTCGTAACCGTCGCGTCGAGCCAGCGCTCGCCGTCGGGGGAGTACGCATGCGCGGCCGCGACGGCTCCGAGGACCGAGCCCGCGTGCACCGGCGCGAGGGCGCGCGCGGCGATCACGCCGCGGTCCGCCGGGTTCGTGAGGACCAGCTGCGCCGCCTTGAGGCCCGGCACGTTCCAGCCCTTGGACGCGGAGGTCGCCGTGATGGCCACGTGCGCGGCGGAGGTGGACACGCTCGCGAAGGGCACGTGGCGCGCGCCGTCGTAGACCACCGGCGCGTGGATCTCGTCGGAGAACACGCGTGCGCCGTGGTGCTCCGCCATGGCGGCCAGCGCGACGAGCGTCGCGCGGTCCGCGACGGTCCCCGTCGGGTTGTGGGGATGGCACAGCACCACGGCCGCCGCGCCGCGCGCGAGCGCGGACTCGATCGCGTCGAGGTCGAGCGCGAAGCCGTGGCCCCTGCCGCGGCTGGGCACCTCGATGACCTCGCGGCCGCTCCCCGCGAGGGTCGGGAAGAAGTTCGCATATGCCGGGGTGGGCAGCACCACCGCGCCGGGTCGCACGAGGTGAGTCAGGGCGAGCGTGAGGCCGGTGAGCACGTCTGGGATGGTCGCGACCGCGTCCGTGTCGACGTCCCAGCCGTAGCGGCGCGCCGCGAAGCCGGCGAAGGCTTCGCGCGCGGCGCTGTCGGCGGAGTCCGGCAGGTACGTGAGCAAGCCCGAGTCGATCGCGTGGTGGAGCGCCTCCGTGATGACCGGCGCGGTGCCCAGGTCGGACTCCGCGATGCCCGCGCCCACGACCCCGGCGGGCACGGACCACTTGCGGGTGGCGTGATCGAGCGGTGCGGTCATGTCCTGCTCCGGTGGGCTGGGTGGGGTCGGGGGTGACGATGCCGTCGGTACCGACCGTCCCACCGCCCGTCCATAGGGGCAAGGCCCAGTGTGTTGGCGATGGCATAAGTCGAACTTATGATGCGAGGATGATCGACCTTCGTCACCTAGCCTTGCTGGTCGCGATCGACGACGAGGGCTCGCTCACCGCCGCCGCCCGCGCCGTGGGCGTGTCTCAGCCCGCCGCGAGCCAGCAGCTGCGCACTCTCGAGCGTCGGCTCGGCACCGCGGTTGCGCTGCGCACTCCCGGCGGCTTCCGGCTCACCGAGGCCGGGCGCGTGCTCGCGGGCCACGCGCGTCAGATCCTCGACTCGGCCTCGCGCGCCGAGTCCGAGATCGCCGCGATCGCGGGCCTGCACGGCGGCACGTTGCGCCTCGTGAGCTTCCCGTCCGCCGCGGCGACGATCCTGCCGCGCGCGTTCGTGTCGATGCGCGAGGCGCACCCGGACCTGGGGTTCACGCTGCGCGAGGCCGAGACCGCCGAGGCGCTCGCGATGCTGCGGCGCGGCGAGTGCGACCTCGCGGTCATCTACGAGTGGCGGGTCGACGGCACCGCCGACGACGCCCCGGAGGACGTGCCGTGGACCCTCGAGCCGGGGGAGCTCGCGCTCACGCTCGTCGAGGAGGAGGTCCACCTCGCGATCCCGCGCTCGCACGTGCGGGCCGCGCAGGCGCGCATTCCCCTGCCCGAGTTGCGCGACGAGACGTGGATCGCCGGCTGTCCCGTGTGCCGCGCTCATCTGCTCGGCATCACGCGGCGCTGGGGCTTCGCCCCGCACCTGGGCTTCGAGACGGACGACTACGTCGCGCTGTTGCGGCTCGTCGGCGCCGGACTGGGGGTGGCCCTGGTCACGGACCTCATGCTCGACGCGGCGCGGCCCGAGGACACGGTCGCGCTACGCCCGGTCTCCCCGGTGGTGACGCGCGTGGTCAAGGCGGTCGCGAGCGAGGCCCTGCTCAAGGTGCCCGGCGTGAGGGAGACGCTCGCCGCGCTCGCGGAGGCGGGCGCCACCATTGCTGCCGCGCAGCGCGCGCAGGTCACGGCCCAGCGCGCCCGGGTGGCGGCGCGGTAGCGCTAGGCGGAGGGGACGATGCCCCGCTCGCCCGCACGGACCGGTACCGTCCAGCGGTTGGCCGGCGGGGGCGTCACGCACACGTAGTGCGGAGAGAAGCGGCTGGGCGGGAGGTACGCGCGGTTGAGGTCGACCGTGACCGGTCCCGAGCCGGCGGGTGCCGGGACGCGCAGCATGCGGAACGCGTAGCGCGCGGGGTCAGCGGTCGAGTCGGAGAAGGCCGCGAAGAGGTCGCCGCCGTCGCGGTGCACCCACAGCTCGACCGGCGTGCCGCCCACCTCGCATGTCACGACCCCGGCGTAGCGGGTCGTCGAGCGGTGTCCGTCGACCGCGAGGGTCTCGACGGGCGCCGTCGCGCGCTCCTCGAACGTGCCCGGGACGCGCAGGGCCGCGTCGTACGGGTAGCGGTCGATGGCCCCGGCTGCCGGGCCCGTGGCGCGCGCGGGGTCGAGGACGCGGATCGAGATCTCCCCGTCGCGGGCGAACGCGCGCAGCGTGAGTGTGCCGTGGCGTGCCTCCTCGCCCGGCGCGAGCGCGACGCTCTCGCGGTCGAGAGTGCCCACCGCCACGCCTCCGGCGGGGCCCGAGCCGATCGCCGCCCACGTGCCCGGGATGCCCTCATGCGCGCGCGGCGTCGCGTCTAGCCACGCCATCGAGGCAAGCGCGGCGAGGCCCGCGGGGCCCCAGGCCGCGCGGTCGCGGGTGGTGGTCCAGTCGCGGTGCTCGTCGCGGAACTGCTCGGGTGCGTCGCTCATGCGGACATTCTGGCGGTCCAGGTCGCGATTCCTTACACAATCGAAACATTGGGTCATGTGATTGAAACTGGAAGGTGTATAGCCTCGGCCTATGGATAACGGGGCCGAGCCCGAGATCGATGTCCTCGCGAGAGCGATCGACGTCCACTCGTTGCGGATCCTGGTCGCGATCGAGCGGCACGGGTCGATCAGCGCTGCCGCCCGTGCGCTCGGCTACAGCCAGCCCACCATTACGCAGCACGTGCAGCGCCTCGAGGACCGCCTGGGCGCGGCCGTGGTGGCGCGCACCGCGCGATCCGCGCGGCTCACCCCGGTCGGGGCCCTGCTCGCGCGCCACGCACCGCGCATCGACGCGAGCCTCACTGCCGCGGCCACCGAGCTCGCCCGGGCGCTGGGCAGCCGCGCCGGCCAGGTGCGCCTCGCGGCGCCGCCGGACGCGATCGGACCGGTCGTGGCGCCCGCGGCCGCACGCCTCGCCGCGCTGCTGCCCCACGTCGACGTCCTCATCCGCGAGGCGGCGGACGGCGAGGCAGCGGTCGAGCTGGTGCGCTCGGGCGCCGCGGACATCGCCGTCGCGCCGTCGCCCCTCTTTGGCCGCGGGCTCGCGGCCGCCTCGCGGACGGGCGGAATGCGGTCGACCTTCCTGTTCTCGGAGGAGGTGGTCGCCCTCACCGACGCGCCGCTGCCTCCCGACGCGGGCAGGGTCGCGCCGGAGTCGCTGGTCGAGCAGCCGTGGATCGGCGGGCTCGGGACGTGCAGCGATGCCGTCGCGGCACACGTCTCGCGCGTCGCTCACGCGGGCGACACCGCGGTGAGCCGCACCGATGCCGCGATCGCCCTCGCCTCCCACGGCCGCGGCACCGCCTTCGTGGTCGAGGGCGCGCTCACCGGGCTGTCGCTGCCCGGCCACCTGCGCGCGGTGGGCCTCACGCCCCCCGTGCGCCGGCGCATCGTCGCCACGACCCTCATGGAGTCAGCGGAGATCCCGGCCGTCGCGGCCGCCCTGCGCGTGCTTGCGGCTCACCAGCCGTCCCTAGTCGCCGTCGAGGCCACCCTCGACGCCCGCCGTCGCAGTGCCGGCCACCGGGCGCGCTTCGCGTCCCTGGCCGGAGTCGGCATCGTTCCTACCCACCCCGAGGAGACACCCACCATGGCACTCACCTCCACCGGCACGCTCGCGCGCGTCGCCGTCGCCACCGCCGCGGGCGCGCTCGCCCTGGCGGGCTGCACCCCCACCTCCGAGTCCGAACCCTCCGCCACGCCCGACGTGGTGATCGGTGAGGACACCGGCGAGGAGATCGAGTCGATCACCGTCGCCCTGCCCGGGTCGCTGTCGAGCCTCTACGTGGGCCAGGAGTCGGGAATCCTCAACTACTACATCGCGGCGGTCACGCAGGAGGGCCTGCTGTCGATCGACGCGGACGGCGCCCTGCAGCCCGGGCTCGCCGAGTCGTGGGAGCAGCCCGACCCCGTCACCTACGTGTTCGACCTCAGGGACGATGCCGTGTTCCAGGACGGCACCCCGGTCACGGCCGACGACGTGGTGTTCAGCCTCGAGATGGCGCGTGACGAGACGCAGTCGCCCGGGTTGGCGTATTACCTCACCAACGTCGACACGATCGAGAAGTCGGGCGACGCGCAGGTGACGATCCGCCTGCTCGAGCCCGACGCCGCGTTCGCGGCGAACATGACCTCGGCCGGCGCCGCGTTCATCACGTCGCAGGCGTTCTGGGAGGAGCACGGCGGCGACGTCGGCACGTCGACCTCGCTGCTGCTCGGCTCCGGCCCGTACCAGGTCACCGAGTTCGTGCCCGACTCGCACGTCGCGTTCGAACGCGTCGACACGTGGTGGGGAGAGCTGCCCGCCGTGAAGTCGATCCGCGTGGACTTCATCTCCGACGAGTCGACGCGACTGCTCGCCGCGCAGTCGGGCGACGTCGACATCGCGTTCAACGTGCCGTTCGCGCAGGCCGCCCAGTGGGAGGCTCTCGACGACATGCGGGTCACGTACGTCAACGACCTCAGCTACGTGGGGCTCTACTTCAACATCGGCGTGGCACCCTTCGATGACCCGGCGGTGCGCCAGGCGATCGCCCACGCCGTCAACCGTGACGCGTTCGTCAGCACGCTGCTCGACGGCCACGGCGAGGCGGCCACCGCGATCATGACGCCCGAGTCGCTGACCTCGGTGCACAGCCCCGAGGACGCGCGGGCCCTGCTCGCGACCATCCCGCAGTGGGAGTACGACCTCGAGGCGGCCAAGGCCGCGCTCGCGGAGTCGAGCGTGCCCGAGGGCTTCACGACGGAGATCCTCACGCCCAACACCGGACCGCAGCTCGGCACGGCGGCTCAGGCCCTCGCGCAGGACCTTGCCGAGGTGGGCATCACGCTCAACGTGCGCGAGGTGCCCATCGAGGAGTGGCTCGCGAGCCTCGACCCGTCCGCCGGGTACGGCCTCAACTACATGTGGTACTTCTCGACGCTGGGCGACCCGGCCGAGATCCCCACGTACCTGATCGGTGCGGGCAACCCGGCGCAGTACGACAACGCCGAGGTGCTCGAGCTGCTGAGCCAGGTGGGCGCGGAGACGGACCCCGCCGCGCGCATCGACCTGCTGGTCGAGGCGGAGACCCTCCAGGCCGAGGACGCGATCAACATCCCGCTGTGGTGGGGTCAGTCCGCGACCGGCTTCGCGAACGACCTGGGGGTGACGGACTTCAGCCCGTTCACCTTCGTGTCGACGTGGCCCACGCAGCTGTACCGCGCGGGGGAGTAGCAGGAGTGAGCCTCCTCGCCACGCGAGCACGCGCACCCCGCCGGTGGCCCCTGGGCCGCATGGTGGCGGTGCGCGTGCTCGGCGTGCTCGGCGTCCTGTGGGTGCTGTCGATGGTGGTCTTCGCGATGATGTACCTCGCGCCGGGCGACCTCGTGAAGAACCTGCTGGGCAACCGGCCGTCGACGCCGGAGGCGATCGCCGCGGTGCGCGAACAGTACCGCCTCGACGACTCGGTGGTCGAGCAGTACCTGCACTGGCTCGGCGGCGTCCTGACCGGCGACCTGGGCCAGTCGATCCGCCTCCAGGTGCCCGTCATCGACGCGATCGGCGACCGCCTGCCGCTCACCGCGGCCCTCAGCGCGCTCGCGTTCCTCATCGCGGTCGCCGTCGCGGTGCCGCTGGGCGTGCGCAGCGCGGTCAAGGCCGGCGGGTGGCTCGACCGCATCGGCGGCGCCCTCGCGGTGCTCGGCCTCAGCGCCCCCACGTTCGCCGTGGGACTCGTGCTGCTCTACTTGTTCGCGTACTACGTGCCGATCTTCCCGATCTACGGCGGGGGCGACGGCGGTCTCGACACGCTCCGACACCTGGTGCTGCCCGCGGTGACGCTCGCGCTCGGGCTGGGCGCGATCATCGTCAAGCTCACGCGCACCGCGATGCTGCGCGAGCTCGAGTCCGACTACGTGACGTTCGCGCGGGCGCGCGGGCTCAGCCCGCGCGTCGTCAACCGCCTCGCGCTGCGCAACGCCGCGATCCCGATCGTCACGGGAGCGAGCCTGGTGTTGACCTTCCTCGTGGGAGGGACCGTGCTCGCCGAGACGACGTTCGCGCTGCCGGGGCTCGGGACGCTGCTGCAGGACTCGGTCCTGTTCAAGGACCTGCCCGTGGTGCAGTCCCTCACGCTCTTCGTCGCGGCGGTGATCGCGGTGATCGCCCTGCTGGCCGACGTCGCCTACCTGCTGCTCGATCCTCGGGTGCGCCGTCAGATGGGAGCCGCGTCATGACCCAGCCGCTCGGGGCATCGTCCCTCACCACCTCCCCACAGCCGCCCGCGCTGCGCGGCCCGAGCGCACGGCGCCCGCGCCGTCGCCGGCCGGTCCTGGTCGCCCTGGCGCTGCTCGTGCTGGGGATCGCGTTCGGCGCGGCGGCGTTCGGCTCGCTGATCTTTCCCGATGCCATGACGCAGGACATCCTCGCGTCGCAGCTGCCGCCCGGCTCTCCCGGCCATCCGCTCGGCACCGACGAGTTGGGCCGCGACGTGCTGCAGATGTCCGTCGCGGGGGCGCGCTCCGCGCTGCTCGGGCCGGTGATTGTCGCGCTGGGGTCGATGGCGTGCGGCGTCGTGCTCGGCACGCTCGCGGGGTATCAGCGCGGCTGGATCGACTTCGCGGTGAGCCGCTGGACCGACCTGTTGCTCGCGCTGCCCGTGCTGCTCGCCGCGATCGTGGTCTCCGGCGTGTTCGGCGGCGGCTACTGGGTGACCGTGGTGCTGCTCATCGTGCTGTTCTCGCCGTCCGACATCCGCATCGTGAGGGCGGGCGTGCTCGAGCAGTCCGCGCGGCCGTACATCGAGGCCGCGCAGATGCTGTCGCTGTCGCGCTGGCGCGTGATGTTCCGCCACATCCTGCCCAACGTCACGAGCCTGGTCGTGACCAACGCGATGCTCAACGTGGCGTTCGCGCTGGTCGCGTTCTCGTCGCTGTCGTTCCTCGGCGTGGGCGTCTCGCCCGGCATCGCCGACTGGGGCCGCCAGCTCACCGACGGCCGCGCGATCATGTTCGTCAACCCGGCCGCGGTGTTCATGCCTGCACTGCTCATCGTGGTGGTCGCGGTCGCGGCGAACCTCGTGGGCGACTGGATCGGCCAGCGGCTGTCCCGCGTGGGGGAGGACGTGCGATGACCGTGCGCATCTCGGAACTGTCGGTGGTGGGCCCCGCGGGGGTCATGGTCGAGCCGCTGTCCGCGACCGTCGAGCCGGGCGCGACGCTCGCGCTGATCGGCGAATCGGGCTCGGGCAAGACCCTCACCGCGAAGAGCCTCGTCGGGCTGCTCCCGCGCGGCTTCACGGCCACCGGCGCCGCGGAGGTGGGTGGCGTGGCACTGCCGCTCGCGGGCGGCGAGTCGGCGTGGCGCGCCATCCGCGGCCGCACGGCATCGTTGCTGCTCCAGGACCCGTTCACGAGCCTGTCTCCCGTGCATCGGTGCGGCGATCAGATCGCGTGGACCGTCGAGGCCGCCACCGGCTCCAGGCTCGCACGGAGCGAACGCGACGCCGTCGTCGAGGCCCGGCTCGCCGAGGTCAAGCTCCCGGCCCGTGCGGCGCGCGCGTATCCGCATCAGCTGTCGGGCGGGATGCGCCAGCGGGTCGCGATCGCGGCCGCGCTGGCGTCGGATCCGCAGCTGCTCATCGCGGACGAGCCCACGACGGCGCTCGACGCGTCCAACCAGGCGGAGATCCTGGACTTGCTGCGCGCGGTTCAGGTTGAGCGCAGGCTGTCCGTGATCCTCATCAGCCACGACCTGGGCGTGGTGCGCGGGCGCACGGATCAGGTGCTCGTGATGCGCGAGGGCCATGTCGTGGAGCGCGGCGAGACCGCCTCGGTGCTCGCCGCTCCCAGCCACCCGTACACCGGGGCGCTGATCGAGGCGGATCCCGTGGTCGCGGCGCAAAGCGGCACGCGCCTGTCGCCGGCGCAGCCGGTCGAGGGCGAGCTCGTGGTGCGCGTCATGGGCCTCGAGAAGTCATTCGGCACTCATCGGGTGCTCGACGACGTCAGCCTCGATGTGTCCCGCGGGGAGATCCTGGGGATCGTGGGCGAGTCCGGCTCGGGCAAGTCCACGCTCGCGCGCTGCGTGGCGGGCCTCGAGCACGAGGACGGCGGCACCATCTCGATCGACGGCGTGGCGCTGGCCCCCGGGCGAGCCTCGCGCACTCCCGACCAGATGCAGATCGTCTTTCAGGACCCGTACTCGTCGCTCAACCCGATGATGAGCGTGGGCGCGATCCTCGCGGAGGCGCTGCGCGTCGCCGGACGGGACGCGTCCGAGGTGGACGGGCTGCTCGAGACGGTGGGGCTGCCGGCGCAGTTCGTGCGCAAGCGCCCCGCGCAGTTGTCGGGAGGGCAGCGTCAGCGGGTGGCGATTGCGCGCGCGCTCGCGCCCCGGCCACGGCTGCTGATCTGCGATGAGTCGGTGTCCGCGCTCGACGTGTCGGTGCAGGCGGACATCCTGCGGCTGCTCGCGGGGCTGCGCGACGAGCTCGGGATCGCGGTGATGTTCATCTCGCACGACCTCGCGGTGGTGCGGATGATCGCGGATTCCGTGGTGGTGATGTGGAACGGCCGCGTGGTCGAACGCGGAGAGTGCCGTGACGTCCTCACGGCGCCCACGCATGAATACACCCGCCTGTTGGTGGCGGCGGCGCTCCGTGAGAACACGGCGCCTCAAATCGGGAGGGAATGACGTGTCTGGATTCAGTGCACCCGCGCGGCCGGAGGCCCCCGTGCGTCCCAGCGGTTGGGACGATGCCCTGGAGGCGGCGCTCGGCCCCGACAGGGCGGCGCGTTGGCTCGTGAATCGCGGCCAGTACCGTCCGACCATCCGGGTGGCTCGCGTCGACGGCGCGCCGGTGGCGGCGGTCCTGACCTCGGGTCGCCCGGCGACGGCCGCGGTGAAGATCGTCGATCTGTGGTGGGACGGGTCCGAGGCAGGGCTCGCGGAGGCGGGTGCGCTGCTCGACACCGTCGTGGCCGCGTCGTGGCTGCACCAGGACGCGGCCGTGAAGTGGGAGCTCTCGCCCGGCGAGGAGCTGCCCGCGCTCGCGGTCGAGCGGGGCTTCGTGCCGCTGCGCTCTCCGTGGGCCGCGAAGGGGACCGAGCGGTTCGGTGGCGGCGTACTGTGGCTGGTCGACCTTCCGCACGACGAGCTCGGGTACTACGCCCAGACCACGCTCTACACGTGTGGCGCGGTCGCCGCACTCATGGCGGTCGAGGCACGCGGCGCGCGGGGCTTCGCCGGTGATGCGGCCGATCGCGACCGCGAGCTCGACTTCTGGCGCGCGGCGACCAACCACCCGGCGTGCGAGCCGGTGGGTCTCGCGGTGCGCTTGCGGGAGGACGTGGGGGCCGATGCGGGCGTCGAGGTGGCGCTCGATGCCGACGGCCCCGTGCTGCTCGAGGGGTACGAGGGCTTCGAGCGCGAGTACCGGGCGGAGCTCCAGGAGCAGTCGCTGTCGCGGGCCGAGGCGCTCGGGGTGCCGGTGGGGCGCGAGCGCGTCTCGATGGCGGAGCTCGAGTCGCGCCTCACGGGCGGCGAGGTCGCGCTGCTCTTGGTCGACGAGGCTCCGATGCATGGGGTGACCGGCGCGCATTGGATCGTGGCGCATGCGGCGCGCGACGGGATGTTCGTGGTCGAGGACCCGTGGGTCGAGGACGCGGCGGGGGAGACGTGGGTCGACACGCACGCGATGCCCGTGGCCGCGGAGGACCTGGACCGCATGGTGGCGTGGGGGCCGGAGGGGTACCGCGGCATCGTCTTCCTGCGACGCCAGTAGTGTTCCTGCATGGCCAAGCTGTACTTCCGCTACGGAGCGATGAATTCGTCCAAGACGGCGCTGTTGCTGACCGCGGCTCACAACTATGAGGAGCGCGACCAGCATCCGGTGATCGTCAAGCCGGGAGTCGACACCAAGGCGGGGCAGTCGGTGTCCTCGCGCGTGGGCGTCGAGCGTCCGGTGGACGTGGTGCTTGGGGCGGAGGAGTCGCTGCGCGAGCGGCTGCTCGCGCTGCGGCCGTACGCGGACATCGACGCGGTCTTCATCGACGAGGCCCAGTTCCTCACCCCCGCCCAGGTGGACGAGGCCTTCGAGGTGGCCGTCCTGCACGGCGTCCCGGTGCTCTGCTACGGGCTGCGCGGCGACTTCACGACGCGGTCCTTCCCCGGATCGATGCGTCTGCTCGAGATCTCGCACTCGATCGAGGAGCTCAAGACCATTTGCCGATGCGGGTCGAAGGCGATCTTCAACGGCCGCCGGGTGGGCGGACAGTTTGTGACGCACGGCGAGCAGGTCGCGATCGACGGGCAGCACGCGGAGTACGAGTCGCTGTGCGGTCGCTGCTACGTCGACAAGGTGGGTCCGGTCGCGCACGGTTCTTAGTTGGCTTCTTGGGCGCGGCGGGTTCCGGGCGCCGGGCGCTCGACCCGTCGCCGCCGGACCCCGACCGTTGTTGCGCGACGCTCGCGCATTTCACGCACGAAGCGCGGCGAGTGGTTCCGCGACGCTCGCGCATTTCACGCACGAAGCGCGGCCGATGCTCCGGGGTCACGGCGCTGGGTGTGCCGTCCACAGATCTGACGTGAGTCGTGGAAGGGGCGTTGCTGGCCTGCCTACGGTCGCCGCATGGGACATCGATTGCATGTGTGGGAGGGTCCGATGCCGCACTCGGACCTCGAGGCGCACCGCCACTTCGTGCGACTCGCCGACACGTACCTTGGCGGACCGCCGACTCCGCCGACCGAGAAGATGGCTGCCTTCGTCGCGGAGCTGCAGTCGATCTGGCCCGAGACGCCCGATCATCGGGTTCCGGGCTGTCCGTGGAAGTGGTCGGCGGTCGACGCTGCGAGCGGACCGGTGTGGGACTGCGAGTCCGTCTTCTCGGAGTGGCGGATCGCGACGGCTGTGGTCGCGGCGCTGGCGGAGAAGCACGGGCTGATCTGGCACGACCCCCAGTACCCGGAGTTGAAGGCGGGGATCCGGCCCATCTGGGATCGGCATCCCTCTGTGGTCGCGTGAAGGCCTATTTGAGCGTGGAGTGAAACAGCGTGGAGGCATCCTCGCACGGGCGCGGTGGGTTCTGCCGGAGCGGTGGTCCCGCAGCCAGGGGAGGCGGCCCTGTCCCCACCCCCACCTAGACTGGCGCGCATGGCAGGAGCGGGCACGAGCGAGGGCGGCGACGGCCTCAACCAAGCCCAGCGCGCCGCCGTCGAGACCGGCGCGAGCCACAACCTCGTGCTCGCGGGTGCGGGCACCGGCAAGACCACCACGATCGTCGCGCGCATCCGCCACCTCATCAAGGGCGGCGCCGCCCCTGACCGCATCCTCGCGCTCACCTTCACGCGAAGGGCCGCCGCGGAGATCCGCAGCCGGGTGCAGGACCCGGCCAGGGCATCGTCCCCCGTGCCCGCCATGACCTTCCACGCGTGGGCCATGAGGGAGGTGCGGACCAGCCCGGACGTGTTCGGCTACGACGGCTGGAGCGTGATCGACGCGGACGACCAACTGCAGGTGATGCGTGGCGTGCTCGGACGCGGGAAGCGCGTGGAGGGCCTCAAGGCGGCGCAGATCATCGGCGTGCTGTCCTTCGCGAGGAACACGCGGCGCACGCTCGCGGACGCGATCGCGGCCAAGCACCCGGATGCGGAGATCGACGCGAAGGTGCTCGGCGAGGCGGTGCGCGCGTACGAGGCCCGCAAGCGCGAGCGCCGCTATCTCGACTACGACGACGTCCTCGCGGTGTGTGCCGCTCGTCTCAAGGATCCGGCCGTCGCCGCCTGGGTGGGCGGCCACTACGACGAGATCCTGATCGACGAGATGCAGGACACCAACCCGCTGCAGTGGGCGATCATCGACCCGCTGGTCACGCACACGCGCTTCTACTGCGTGGGTGACGATGCCCAGTCGATCTACGGCTTTCGCGGGGCGGACTTCGCGTCGATCCACTCGTTCGGGGAGCGCGTGCCGGGCGCGCGAGTGCTGCGGCTCGAGGACAACTATCGGTCCACGCAGGAGATCCTCGACCTGAGCAACTGGCTGCTCGAGCAGTCGCCGCTGCACTACGGCAAGCACCTGCGCGCGGTGCGCGGCAGCGGCGCCAAGCCCGAGCTGCACAGCTTCGAGACCCCGCAGGACGAGGCCGGTTGGATCACGGGCGAGCTGCTCCGTGCGCGCGACGATGGGCTGCCGTGGAGCACGCACCTCATCCTGGTGCGCACCAACTACTCGGGCCGGGCCATCGAGGCGCGGCTGGTCGAGAACGACATCCCGTACGTGTTCTTCGGCGGCACCAAGTTGCTCGAGAGCAGGCACGTGCGCGACGTGCTCTCCGCGCTCCGGGTGATCGCGAATCCTGACGACGAGGTCGCGTGGATGCGCCTCCTCACGCTCGTGCCGCGCGTGGGTGACGTCACGGCTGCTAGGGCATTCGATGCGGTGCTCGCCGCGAGGGCGGACGGCGCCTCCGCGCGCGACGCCCGTGCCGGCGCGCTCGCCGCACTGCCCGGCTGGCTGCGCGCGGGGCTCGACGCGATCGAGGAGGCGGCCGGGCAAGTGGACGATGCCGTGGGCAGGGCCGCGGCCATGCTCCAGCCGGTCCTCGCGCACAAGTACCGCAACGAGAACTGGGACGCGCGGGCCAGGGACCTCGCGCACGTGGAGCGCCTCGCGGCGACTCGGGGGAGCATCACCGAGTTCATCGAGGAGTTCCTGCTCTCGCCCGTGTTCGCCTCGGAGCTGACCGCCGAGCCCAAGGACGGCGACCACGTGATCGTGTCGACGGTGCACTCGGCGAAGGGGCTCGAGCGGGACTGGGCGTTCTGCGCGGGGGTCTCGGCCGGCGCGTATCCCTCGGCGCGGTCGCTGGGCGACGTCAACGAACTCGAGGAAGAGCGGCGCGTGCTCTACGTCGCGCTCACGCGGGCGCGCGACCGGCTCGCCGTGACCCGCACCGTCGCCCACACGCCGGTGCGCGCGTGGGTCGGCACGGGCGCGAGCGCCGGCTTTGTCGAGGACGCGTACTTCCTGGGAACGCTGCCCGAGCTGCTCGTGCGCGAGACGGTGCACGTGCCGGGTCGCGCACCGCGGCCCGCACCCCCGCCGGGCCTCGCGGTGCCGGCGGAGGTGGACCTCAGCGTCGACCTGGGAGAGCTCTGACGGTTGTGCCCGGCCCCGCCCGCCGCGGTGCGACTACGGCTGTGGCGCCCACGGGTCGACCAGTGAGATGCCGGTGTCGGCGAAGTCCTTGACGCTCCTGGTCGCGCAGGTGGCGCCGTGGGCACGGCAGATCGCGGCGATTTGCGCGTCGGCCATGCTGATCGGCGCTCCCGCCCGGTCGCGGGACACGAGGACGTCCGCGTAGTGGACCGCGGCCGCGTCGTCGAACGGCAACACGGATCCGCTCCCGCGATATGGTTCGATCGCTGCGCCCACCCGCGCAGCAAGTGCGTCCTTGCGGGCGCCGGCGGGTAGTCGCCCGATCCCGGCCCACATCTCGGCCATGGTCACGGCCGTGATGGCGACATCGCCCTCGAGTGCCTGCAGCCAAGCCATGACGCCGGGATCCGGGCGCGCACGGAAGATCTCCGAGATGACGTTGGTGTCGAGAACAATCACTCGAAGTCCGCCACGCGCGCGACATCGCCCCGCTCGGGAACGCACAGTTCGACGCCCTCGCCTGCGTCGCGAGCGGCCTCGAGGAGCGCGATCCCGATGTGGGGCCGCCTGGCGGCCTTGGTGAGGATCTCGCGCACCTCGGCCTCCATGGAACGTCCGTGCTCCCTGGCCTGAGCCGCGAGTTGCCTCTTCACGGACTCGTCGAGCCCCCGCACAATGATGGACGGCATGGCAGTCACCTCCGTTGATATCAATAACGATATCACCGCACCGGCGGTCGACCCACGGCTCTCAGCGCTCACCCGATCAGGTAGGCGAAGCTAGTGTTTCGTCAGCGCTTGCACCGTCAACTGTTGCGGAGAGCGGAGATGAGCTCGCCCTTGCGCTTCTTGGAGTAGCCGGTCAGGCCGATCTCCTTGGCGCGCTCGCGGAGCTCGGGCACGGTCCAGTCCTCGTAGTCGCCGGCCTTGCCGCCCTTGCGGCCGACGCGTGAACGGCCCTCCTTGGCGGCGGCGTTGCTGATCCGGGCCGCCTTCTGCTTGCTGGCGCCGTCGTCGCGCAGCTTCTCGTAGAGCTCGGGATCCTTCAGGCTGGGGGTGCTGCGATCGGGCATGAGTGCCTCCTCTGCATTGGGGACCCGTTCCACGGTACGCGCGATCTCGAGATGCCTCCACCTTGCGTTTCGTAGGGTGGAAGACCTGCGCCAACCAAGGAGGAGACCCATGCTCAACGACTGGCTCGAGGGCGGCACGGCCGTGGCAATCAGCGTGGGGGTGGCGGTCCTCGCCGCGCTCGCGGTCGAAACCGTCATGCGGCTGGTCGCGAGACGGCAGACGTGGGCGCGCCAACTCATGGGATACGCGCGGCGGCCGTTCTGGGCGTTGGCGCTGGTGCTCGGTTTCTGGCTCGGGCTACGCGCGGCGCTGATGGGCAGCGACTGGTTGACCGTGTTCTCGCGGCTGTTCACGATCGCGGCGATCGCCGCCTTCGCGTGGCTGCTCGTCGCCTTCGTGCAGTTCGTGACCGACCTGGCGCTGGGCCGGCATCGGATTGACGTGCCGGACAACCGGCTCGCGCGGCGGCTGCGCACCCAGACCCTCATCCTCCGACGCGTCGCGATCGCGCTGATCGTGGTGATCGGGATCGGCGCGGCGCTGTTCACGTTCGACGCGGTGCGGGCGGTCGGCGCGAGCCTGCTGGCGTCGGCTGGCATCGCGTCAATCGTGGCGGGCCTCGCGGCGCAGTCCGTGCTGGGCAACATGTTCGCCGGGATTCAGCTGGTGTTCAGCGACGCGCTGCGCGTGGACGACGTCATTGTCGCGGACGGCGAGTGGGGCAGGGTCGGCGAGATCACGCTGAGCTACGTCGTGCTCGACCTCTGGGACGACCGCCGCCTGGTGTTGCCGTGCACGTACTTCACCACCACGCCGTATCAGAACTGGACGCGCCACGGCAGCGAGCTGCTGGGTTCGGTCGAGTTCGATCTCGACTGGCGGGTCTCGCCGCAGCGCATGCGTGAACACCTCGAGGCCGTGCTGGCCGACACCCCGCTCTACGACGGACGGACCTCCGTGCTGCAGGTGACCGAGGCGACCGCGGGCTTCGTGCGCGTGCGGATCCTGGTGACGGCCAAGGACGCACCCACGCTGTACGACCTGCGCTGCTTCGTGCGCGAGGCGATGGTGCTGTGGATTCAGAGCGTGATGCCCGAGGCCGCCCCCGCGCAGCGTGTGCTGGTCTCCGATCACGCCGCGGCGTCCGCGCCGGAGCGCGGTGGCGTGGCGCGGCCGTCCGAGCAGGCGGGGGAGGGCGGCCTCTTCTCCGGTAGTGCGGAAGCGGAGGAACGCGCGAGCCAGTTTGCCCACGGCGAGTCGCGGGAGGCGCGCGACGCGCGGGCCGAGGACGAAGGGGACGATGCCCCGGCCGCCCGGTGACGGACGCGCGCGGGTGACCGGGGCATCGTCCTCCCGTCAGGGCGCCAGGAGGATCTTGCCCGCCCGGCCGGGTGCGGCGTTGGCGCGGACGGCATCGGCGATCTCGCTCAGGGGGTAGGTGGCCTCGACGGGGAGGGTGATGGTGCCGTCGGCGAGGCGCGCGAGGAGCTCGCCGATCAGGCGGCCACGGTCCTGCGCGGGCATCGCCGCGCTGACCTTGCTGCCCCAGAAGCCGCGCACCGTGGCTTGCTTGAAGATCACGTCGCCCGACGCGATCTCCATGGTCGGCGAGGCCATCGCGCCGAAGACGACCAGCGTTCCGTCCTCCGCGAGCTGCGACAGGACGTCGCCGCTGGCCTGACCGCCCACCGAGTCGATGCCCACCCGCACGGGTGCCCCGCCCGTCAGCTCCGCGACGCGGTCCTGCCAGCCCTCGGAGTCCGTCGCGACAATCCGCTCGATGCCGTGCGCGGCGAGCTCGGCGACGCCCTCGGCGCGGCGGACCAGGCAGATCACGTTGATTCCGCGCGCGGGGGCGAGCTGCGCCACCAGGCGGCCGACCGCTCCGTTGGCGGCGTTCTGAATCATCCAGTCACCGCTCTCGAGCCCCAGCGAGTCGAGCAGGCTGAGCGCGGAGAAGGGCATGGCGACCAGCTGTGCGGCGGCCTCGTCCGAGATGCCGTCCGGGACGGGCAGGAGCGCGGCGGCGTTGGCGATGAACTGCTCGGCCCACACGCCGAAGGTGCCGCCGGTCGCGACCCGCTGGCCGATCTCGAGGTGCGTCACGCCCTCGCCGAGCGCGTCGACGATTCCGACGGCCTCGGTTCCGGCGCGCGCGGGCAGCTCGGGCGTGACGCCGTACGTGCCGCGGACGGTCCACACGTCGTGGTTGTGGATGGGGGACAGCAGCAGGCGCACGCGCGCCTCGCCGGGGCCGGGCTCGGGGGTCGCGACGTCCTCGGGGGCGAGGACCTGGGCCGGGTCGCCGAACGTGTGGTGGATCAGCGCGCGCATGGGTGCCTGCTTTCGTCTGAAGGGTGGCCTTGTGGGCCGGGGTGTGGTGCGCCGACGTTCGTCGGGTGCCGATTTCCGTCAACGGCGATGCGCCCCGGGGCATTCCGCCACTGGGTGTCGTGGCATCCTTGTCGGCGTGATCGACGCCAGCCTCATGACCGTGGACGCCGCCCTCGAGACCTTTGCGCTGGAGGTCGCGCACCGGCCGTTGGTGCGGCAAGTCGCGCTGCGCGCTGGGATCTCCAGCGCCGAGGTCAAGGCCAGCTACGTCAAGCTCATCCGCGTCGACGGGCTACCGCCGCTGCACGTCACGCGCCGCGGGATCGAGAGGTTCGCCTCGCAGGTCGAGGCGGTGTCCGCGACCGGGCTGGCCGATGCGGTGTGGTCGAAGGTCAACCGCGCGGGGGTCGAGAACTGGGGAGTGGTCTTTCCCCGGGCGGAGGCGCCGGCGAGTTCTTCCCCCACGTCTCCTACCCCCACGGCGCCGGCGGCCGCGGGCCCCACGCGCCGCATCGTCCCTCCCGCACGACCAGTCGAGCGCGACTACGGCGTGTGCGAGACGTGCTGGCAGTCACGCACCGCCGCGGGCTCGTGCGGGTGCGACGACTGACGGGTGCCGAGTCACCCCGCGATCAGGAGGCGTGCGTCTGTTCGACGTGACGAAGAGCGGGCAGCGGGGCCGCGAGCAGGTGGCGATCCTGCGGGTGGTCGCGGTAGTGGGCGATCACGGCCGCGACCACTGCCGGGTCGGAACCCAGCCGTGACGCGTTGATGAAGGTGCCACCCTCGGTCGAGTCGATCACAAGCTCGCCATCACGGCCTGCGGGTCGGGTCGTGACCTCGCCCACCTGGTCCCAGGTGAGGCGCAGGCGGGTCGCGCCGCGCACGCCCACCAGGCCGGACTCGGAGACCTCGAGCCCCCGCGGGATGCGGAGCGCCATCGCCTGTTGGGCCAGCCAGCCGATCGAGAGGCCCGTGATCGCCCAGATCCACACCGCGCCCTGTCCCGACAGGATGGTCGGGTCGAACGTGGCGGCGATGATCCCGGGCAGGAGGCCCGTGCCGGCGATGGGAAACGGCCATCGGTCGAGCGCGGCGGGTGGGATGAAGGTGAGCGGTCCGTCTGCGCGGGCACGCACGCGCTGCGGGGCAGTCGCGCTCACGAGGGTGCGCATGTATCCGAGGAACATCGCCATCATCACCGCGACCGCGGCCAG
This sequence comes from Demequina sediminis, assembly GCF_039545075.1. Classification (NCBI taxonomy): domain Bacteria; kingdom Bacillati; phylum Actinomycetota; class Actinomycetes; order Micrococcales; family Demequinaceae; genus Demequina; species Demequina sediminis. The sequence continues at coordinate 60,017 of NZ_BAABRR010000011.1, forward strand.
CACCAGGCGCAGCGCGGGATCGTCCGTCGCAAGGGCTACGCCGGCCGCGATGAGGGCCGGCACGCCGATCGCGACGTAGAGCATGGCGGGTGAGGCGGGGCGCGCCCCCGAAGCCGCGTGCCCCGCGCCGGCGGGCGTGCGTGCGGAGAGTCGGATGTGAGTCTGCAGGTCTGCCACGGATGATCCGATTCAGTCGAAGGGGTTGAGCCAGCTGCCAAAGTCGTGCAGGCCCGCGTCGATGGATTCGCGTGTATCGAGGGGGACCCAGGCTTCCCACGCCCACTTGGCGCCTTCGCCGACGGCCACCGCGGCGCCCGCGACCACGATCGCGACGCCCAGCGGCGGGACGGCCACGCCGGCGGCGGCGATTGCTCCGCCCGCGAGCCCAGCGCCGGCGGCGCCGCCGAGGAGTCCCACTCCTGCGCTGGACGGGGAACCACCCGCGGCGACCTCGACGCCTGCGCTCACCACGTCGATCACGGTGCCCGCGACCGGGATGATGCGCGAGGACTTCGACACGCCCGCAATCGTCTCGTTGAGGGCGCGGATGCCCTGGCGCACCGCCGCGGGATCCGCGGCCTCCGCGGCAGCGCGGATCGCGGGGTTGCCCGAGCGCAGTCCGGCCTGGAACGCATCCGCCTGCAGCTGCAGATCGCTCACGTGGGCGCGGAAGCCTGCGAGATCGCGGGCCGTTCGCGCATCGGCATATTCAAAGGCGAGGCCCACGGCCTCCTCGTTGCCCTTGGTGAGCCCCTCGAGGGCCGTCGCGCCCTCCTTGAGATCGTTGACGCGGCCCACGAGAGGGGAGAAGTGCTCCGCGATCCACGTCTCGAGGTCGCCCCACCAGGTGCCGACCTCCGCGGAGATCTCCTGGTAGACCTTCACCCGGTCCATGTACCGGTTCCACTCGTCGAGCTCGGGGGAGTCGGGACCATTCGGATCGGGGCAGAACTGCAGCCACGTCGACGGCGGGGAGATCGCGTCGCCCACCACCGTGAGACCCTCGTCGCGGGCGCGTGAGGCGAGGGCCGCAAAGTCCTCGGCACCACGCTCGAGGCGGCCGGCGTAGGCGCGCATGACCTCGGCGACATCGGCGATGTAGCTGTGCACGTTGTCGTTCGCGCGGCGCACCGCCTGCGCCGCCGAGTTGAACGCGTATCCCGACTGGCCCTGCCACAGGTACTGAGCGTCGCCCACCACGTAGGCGAGTTCGAGATCCGCGGTGACCACGGCGTCCTTGAGCGTCGGGTCCAGCCACTGGGCGGCGGCGCGAATCGCGGTGGGATCGCCGGGGATGGTGAGGCTGATGCTCATGACTCGTCCTGGACGGCGGACTTCAGGTCTGCGAGCTCCTCCACGGCGCGCTGCTCGTTGGAGGAGAAGTCCTCGAGGACGTCCTTCGCGACGGCGATCAGCGCCCGATAGCCATCCGCCGTGGTTCCTGCCGCGTCGAGCGCGGCGGCCATCGCGAAGCCGATCAGCTCCGACGCAATCCCGCCGTCCGGGGCGTCAGGGACGCCCGCGAGGGTGGTGTCGAGGGCGTCGACGTGCACCAGGGCATCGTCAAAACGCACATTCAGTTGGTCCTTGCTGACGGCGATCTCACTCATGCGAGACGCCCGTTCTTGACCAGATGGGAGGGCATCTTCTGGTCGAAGGCGACCACATCGAAAGGCTGCTGCGCCTTGACCTCGCCCAAGTGGGACGTGTGGAGGAGCGCCCACGGCTGATTTTCGCCGCAGCCGTCCGCGAGCCGGTCGAGCGCGGTGTACGCAAGCAGCGCGGTGCGACCGTCGCGCAGCGCGCGCACCTCGGGGAACGATCCCCCTTCGGGGTGCTCGCGCACCGACAGATACAGAACCGGCGGCACAATCACGGACGGTTGAAGGTCCATGAGTGGCATCCCCCCTGGTGCGGACTCGTAGGTGGTGGGAGCCACCTTAGCGCGGCTTCGCGGGAGAGGGCCGATGCTGTGGGGGGCTACGCGGCTCGGCTTCGCGCGAGGCTCGGCCAGGCTGCCGTGACGCTGCGGCCATGCCGGGCCGTGGTCACGTCGCGTCGGGTGGGCGCGGCTGGTGCCGATGGTGGCTCACCGATCGAGAGGTCGGGGTCAAGTGCCGTCGAGTACACGGGTTGCAAGCGCGAAGACAGTGCGTCGATGTCGGCCGCACCCTGAGCAGGCACAACGGCGCGTACGGGCGAGGCTCTGCGCCACGATGGGGCAGGCTATGAGTGGAGCGCCCGGCGCTCCCTGATTGAGGGGCGGAACATGGCAAACGCCGTAGCGGGATGGTACGACGATGGTTCAGGCAAGATGCGGTGGTGGGACGGTCGCGAGTGGACCGACGAGTTCCAGGCCGAGGAGCCGAAGCAGCAGGGCCTCAGCGGAGTCGTCAGCAGGATTGAGGCTGAGGCGGTATCGGGCGCACGGCCACGACCCGCGCCCCAGGGGATGACCTATGTCGTGCTTCAGGTGATTCTCAAAGAGAAGCTGTGGGGTACGGGTTCCGGGAATTTGACCGAACTCGAGCGTGTCATCAACCGCCAAGCGGCGCTCGGCTATCGGTTGCATACGATCTCGACCGCAGCTTCCGGGAGCAAGGGCATGGGCGGTGGCGATCGTATCCAAGCGACGATGGTGTTTGAAAAGGTGTCCTGAACGATCCGTGGTGGGCGAAGTCAGGGCCGGAGGGTCCGCGCCCCCGAGTGCGAACTTGGTGACGACGTGATTCGTCGATCGCGGTGAATTGCGTCGGGCGAGGTCGCGAGCACCCGCCGAGTCCTGGGTCAGTGGTTGAGTTCCTCGGACTTGGTCGGCTGCGACGTCACGTGGCACGCGTCTCTTTGCCTGCACGGGTGCACGGCGTGAGGTGGCTTGGGTGATCCGCGCGCGGTGCACTTCGCGAGGAGGTCGGCGCCCGGGCGCATCGCGGCGCGGGGAGAGGGGAAGGGGGTCTTGTAGCTGTTGGCCATAGGGCGTTCCTCAGCACAGGCGGTTCACCTACGCCACCGCTGCCGACCCGATGCTGGCCCGGTGGACCTGTGATGGCGCGCAGTGCCGGGAACCCCGCATTCGCGTGTATTGACAGAGGACGGGCAGTTCTCCGGCGCCGAACACCCCCCGAATTCGTGAGCGCGAGCGCGCAGTTGGCGACGCGGGCTACGTCCCCCACGGTTGTGTGAGTAGTCTCCTGCCAGGGGGTTCAGTGATGACTGCTGGAGGATCGGCGGAGGCCGAGGCGCGACGCCAGGCGGCTCTAGCCGAGCAGTACACGGCTGCGGCGGCTGAGGCGCGCGCGGCGGCCGCCCGCTACGGCGTGGCCGCGGTGACCGAGAAGCGAACGATGCAGGTGCTTGCGCCGCTCGCCGCGATCGGTGTGCACTTCCTGGCCGACCGCCGTTGGCCTGGCAGCAGGCGTGCCCAGGTGGATCTCGTGGTGATCGGCCCGCAGGGCGTGTTCATTGTCGACACCAAGGCGTGGAAGGACGTGTCGATGCGCCAGGGGCGCATCCACCGCGGTGACGAGGACGTCACCGAGGACCTGATGGCGCTCGCGGACCTGGCGGACACCATCGAGGGTGACCTTGCCGAGGTCGGGCTCGCACCCGGCGAAGTCCACGCCGTCGCGGTGCTGGCGGGGCAGAAGGGGATTGGCGAGCGCATCGGTCCCGTACTAGTGGTGGGCGAGGGCGACATCCTGCGCAACATCGCGTCGCGCGGCGCGCGCCTGACTGAGGCGCAGGTGGACGTGGTGTTGGGTCGCGCGCTCGCCCTGCTCCCTCAGGTGCACGCGGCTCCCGCCCCCACGCCCACTCTTCCCGAGCCGGTGGTGGCTGCGTCGGCGCCCGCGCCGACGTCCGTGATCGAGGAGCTCATCACGTCTGACGAGGTCGAGGCTGCCCTGCTCGAGGGGATCCTGGCGCAACCCATCGAGGACTGGATGAGCTTCCTCCACCCCAATCAGGCGAAGCTGGTGCGCCGCAGTTTCAACGGACCCTCTCGCATCCGAGGTGCGGCAGGCACCGGCAAGACAGTCGTGGGCTTGCATCGTGCCGCCTACCTCGCCGGAACTCGGCAAGGCAAAATCCTATTCGCGACCTTCATCCGCACGCTGCCGGACGTGATGCGCGAGAACCTACGCCGTATGGCGCCCGACGCCGTGGATCGGGTGGAGTTCACCGGCGTGCACCGCTTCGCGCTCGATGTCCTGGCGAACCGTGGGGTCGCATGCCGGATCGACAGCCGTCGCGCGGACGGCGCATTCGAGCGGGCTTGGGCGGCGGTGCCACCGAGTAGCCCGTTGCGTGCCAAGGGCCTGACCAAGCGGTACTGGCAAGAGGAACTCCGCTACGTCATCAAGGGGCGTGGCCTGACCCAGTTTCACGAGTACTCCGACCTGACGCGGACGGGGCGCACGCATCGTCTCGGGTTGGCTGAACGCGGCGCGGTGTGGGATCTCTATATGGAGTACACCCGGCTGCTGCGGGAGGCGAGGGTGCACGATTTCGAGGACGCGATCCTGCTGGCGGAGGCGGAACTCAAGCGTCAGCCGCTCGAGGACCCGTACGTGGCGGTCATCGTTGACGAGGCGCAGGACCTGTCCTGCGCGATGGTGCGGATGCTGCACACGGTGGTGGGGGACGCGACAGACGGGCTGACGCTGATCGGCGACGGTCAGCAGTCCATCTATCCCGGCGGGTACACGCTTGCCGAGGCGGGGGTCTCGGTGGCCGGCCGCGGCGTGGTGATGGATGTGAACTACCGGAACACGGCCGAGGTGCTCGGCTTCGCACACACTGTGATCGCAGGAAGCGAGTACGCGGACATCGAGGGCGAGGTCGCACGCGGCGAGCGCCCCGCGGACGTGCCGCGTCACGGTCCCGAGCCGGTGGTCGCACGATGCGCGACGCAGGGCGAGCATGATCGTGTGATGGTCGCGAGAGTTCGGGCGGCGACGGAGGCAATGGGCACGGGGCTCGGCGACGTGGCTGTGCTCTGCTCGTCGACGTGGGCGGTGCGGCAGGCGGTCGGTGCGCTCAAGGCCGCGCGTCTGCCCGTGCTCGAGCTCGACAAGTACGACGGCGTGCCGGTCGACGCGGTGAAGGTGGGCACGATCAAGCGGGCCAAAGGGCTTGAGTTCAAACAGGTGCTGCTGCCGTATCTGCGCGAAGCGGCACTGGGCGGGGGCGAGCCGCCGCTTGATGGCCTGGAGCGCGAACGCTGGGAGCTGGAGCGGCGCGAGCTCTTTGTCGGTGCGACCCGTGCGCGTGATGGGCTGTGGCTCGGGGTGGCGTCGTAGTGAAAGCACAGGTCGACGTGGCGGGAGCGATGCTAGACACGCTCTGGGCCACGATGAGCCCGTTCCTACCGCTGATTATTCCAGCCGTGGCATTCGCGATCGTGACTTCCTTCCCGATGCTGGGCAGGGGACCGGTGAGCTCGCGTCGCGACCCGTGGCGAGGATACAAGTACGGTGCCCGCGCCACAGTCTTCGAACGCGCGGGTGGACGATGCGAGGGAGCGGTGTCCGTCGCCTGGGGGCGGTGTCCAGACTTAGCCACCGAGATCGATCACATCTTCCCGCACTCCAAAGGCGGTCCCATGGTGGTCAGCAATGGTCAGGCGCTGTGCCGAGACCACAACCGCCGCAAGCGCGACATGACCCCGCCGTGGTGGTACGTCCTCGCATTGGAGAAGCGGCGGCGCGGGTATTTCCCAGTGGGGGCAGATGTTCGTGTTCGTGCGGTGATGAGCGAGGCTGAAGCCCAACTGCGCCGGTAGCTGCCGGCGGCTCTCCAGATCATCGGGATTGCGTGGTCTCCGACGTATGCGTAGCTGTTTGTTGTGGGAAGGAATGCGAGGCAGGCAACGACAGATGCCACCCGGTGCTCAGAATCCACCCTAGGGTGTCATGAGCAAGGTGCTGACGGACGCGTGGTGTGGAGGGCGGGCGACGATGAACCAGATGCCGACGTGGGAGGAGTTCATGGTTCCCACGCTCCGCGTGATGGCGGACGGTGAGATTAGGCACCGACGCGACCTGTGCCCCCTCGTCGCCGAGTATGTAGGACTCACGGCGGAGCAGCGCTCGGTGACGTTGCCGTCCGGTCAGTTGCTCTATGAGAACCGCATCGGGTGGGGGCTGTCGTTCCTTGCCATCGTGGGTGGACTCGAGCGGCCGTCCCGAGGTCGATACGTCATGACTGAGGGCGGTCGCTATCTTCTCGATCGCTTCCCGGACGGGATGCGAGAAGGCGATGTGAACGCTGTCGCGGAAGATCCGTCCACACCGATCCGCCCTTACGAGCCCACCACACGGTCGGCGACCAAGGAAGTACCTACTGCGCCGGCTGAAGCGGTGTCGATGACGCCAACTGAGCAAGTCCAGAGTGGTGTCTCTCGCATTCACGAGGACGTTGCCGAGGAACTCTTGGCGAGGTTGCAGGGCAAGGACGCGGGCTTCTTTGAAGATGCTGTCGTCAAGCTGCTGCTCGCCATGGGCTACGGGGGTACTGGAGGTCGAGGCTCAGTAACTCAGCTGAGCAATGACGGTGGGATCGACGGCGTGATCGACCAGGACGTCCTGGGCTTGAGCAAGGTCTACATCCAAGCGAAGCGCTACGCAGGCCACAACGTGGTGCAAAGGCCTGACGTTCAGGGGTTCGTCGGAGCGCTCGCAGGCAAGGCCGACCGTGGCGTGTTCATCACGACCAGTCGATTTTCGGAGGGTGCGAAGACCTACGCGGAGGCGGTGCCGACGCGGATCATCCTGATCGACGGCGCGCGTCTGACGGATCTCATGATCAGATACGGTATCGGCGTTCAAGTGCGTGAGACGGTCAGCATCGTGGAGATCGACGAAGACTTCTTCTCGTGACCCGAGCCAGGGTCGAGAGCGCCGCAACGCGGAACCACCGCCGAGTTCGGTCGCGCGCACATCGCCGTCAACTGCCCCAAACAACTAGCACCATGCAATCTTCTCGCGTCCACACGGGCCTGTGAAATAGATCCGTGTGCGCGCAGCCTTCAGGGCCGCCGGCGCGCACTTCCTATGCGGCGCCGCGTCGCATGAAATCTACCGTTCGCGCCCGCGAAGCGGTTCGGGTAGCGGCTGAGCGTGTACCACGCGAAGCTCACGATTCGCGCGCGTCAGACTGGTGTAGAGCAGCCCGTGACGCAGGAAGTTGACGGGGAACCGGGCGGGTTCGACCACCACCACCCCGTCCCACTCCAGCCCGCGTGCGTGATCGGGATGGAGAACATCGAGCGAGCGGTTCTCGCGACGCCATCGGTAGGCATGCTGGGGGTGCTTCTTCCATCCCTTCCTGCGCATCACAGTCTCGGTGACGGCGCCTTCCACTCCGATGATCGCGACGGTGCCTTCCGGGTTGTTTCCCAGCAGACTGACGGCCTCGCCGAGCGCTTGCTCATGGACGGCCGCCTCACGCACACGCAGCACGCCCACTTCCGGGCCGCCAGCCTGGATCGACTCGAGCGTGCGCTGTTCCTTGGGTAGCAGGCGGTTCGCGAACGCCATGATCGGCCCTGTCGATCGGTACCCGAGGCGGATCCTGGTCACGGGCGCCTGATCGGCTCCGTCGAGGAGCCCCAGAGCGTTCCCCACGAGTTTCCAACTACCTAGCGCCGCGTCCGACCGCCGCTGATTCATGTCGCCGAGCAGGGTCCAGCGCTCGGTCGTGTTGATCGCGTCGAGAAGCGTCCACTCGATCTCCATGACGTCCTGGGCCTCATCGACGATGAAGTGGTCGAATCCCGCGAAGTCGCGCGTCTTCTCGACATGCCAGCCAAGCGCCGCGAGAAGCGGCACATGGTTGCGCATCGTCCTGGCGATCTCGAACGTCGGAAGGTTGCGCAGGTACCGAGCCCACGTCTCGTCGCGCGTGACCACCCGGCCGTGCTCACCGTTGGCACGCAGGATCTCGTACGCGTGGCGGACTCGCGTGGAGCGCCGGTCGATCTGCGCCGGTCGTCGCTTGAGAATCGAGACGGCGCTGTGAGCCAAGGTCCACAGGTAGCCGTCACCGTCCTCGAGCGTGGTGATCGCCTTGCCTTCGGGGACCTCCTGCAAGCCCGAGAGCATGGCGAGAAGCCGGCGGAGCGAGATCGTGCGCACGTGGTCGTGCCCTTGGTTGAGGTGGTCGATCGCGCCGGACACATGCTCGACGTACTCGTCAGTCGGGCCGACGACCAGCACCTTGTGAACCGTGGCATCCTCGTCTGCATGCGCGTTGTAGTCCTCGCTCACCAGATATGACGCTCGGTGCACGGCGATGATGGTCTTCCCGGTCCCAGGGTGGCCGTCGATGATCAGGTCCTCGTCGCCACGCCGCGTGACCAGGCTGTACTGCTCCGCCTGAAGAGTCGAGAGAACCGAACCGAGTCGCTCGGATCGGGGTGCGGCGAGGCGACGGCGCAGGAGGTCTCCAGAGCGAAGCGTGCGCGACGATGCGGGGCGCGGCTCCGAGGGCTGCGGCGGCGTAGGTGCCGCTTCGTCGATCGGACTACCCGTCTCCTCGGAGTCGCTTCTTTGAGAAGTGGCTGCGGGTATGGGAAGCGGGCGAGGTGGCGCCGGTAGCGGCCTACTCGGGGCGCGAGGTGCGGAGAGGGCCCGCCCCGCGAACAGACGTGTGCCGGGCTCCGCGAGGCGCCACGAGTCCTGGAAGTCCGCGATCATGTCGCTTCGGCGGTCGAATGCTCGAATCCCCGCCACGGAATCGCACAGTGCGTGGCCGCTTTCCCTGTAGAACGTAGCTGCGATCGGAGCGGCCCAGCTGAATACCGTGATCGCGTCGTCCTCGTAGTGTGCAGTGCCGATGTAGTACTCCCCGGACGGGATCGATGCTTGCGCCTGAGTGAGCTTCACGCGACCCGCCACCTCGCCGCGCGGCATGACCGCCACGTGCGCGCGCCCGGTGCCGGTCCAGTTGAAGCTCGCGGCTCCGGCGATCTCAATTCGAGCGCGGTTCTTCTTGTCGAGAGCTCGGCGGTAGATCTCCTCGCGCGCGCGCTCGTTGACGATCTCCTCGTCCCTGTTCATTCCGTCACCTCCAGCGCGCACACGGCAAGGGGAGAGAGCTTGATGGTCGGAGGGGCCTCGTTCTCCAGGCGATAGACAAGATCCTGATACCGCGCCACGGCCTTGCGCTCCATGCCCTGGAAGCCCTTGATCGAGCGGTCCTGCGACCCGCGTTCGAGCGCAGTGGCGATCCGTCGGCGGATGGACGCGAGACGGCGAGCGTGCTGTTCTTCGAGGGTCTCGCGGCGGAGCTGCGACATCGCCGCGTAGTCCGCCTGGATGGTGGCGATCTGCCGCGCGTGTCGGTCGTGCAGGGCATCCATCCCCCGTTGCGCGAGACGAGGCAGTAGTGCCGACTGGATGGCGCTCGCTGACTGCTCCAAGTCTCCACGAGCGAGTGCCGCCAGAAGCGCGGAGGCGACAGGGCCTTCATCGACCTGCCCCGTTGGAGCTACCGCGGTAGCCCAGAGCTCGGACTCCCCTCGCGGATTGACCTGGGCGTGTGCGAGCACCACAAGGTAGGTGCCGGTTGGGACGCTGCTGTCGTGGCGGCGCGCGCGTGCGTGCGCGAAGCGTGCTTGCTTGTTCCCAGGTACGTCGACGGCGGCCATCACTAGTGGGTTGTTCGCGGTGAGCAGGTCGTAGGCGCCGGAACGTGCGACCTCTTGATCGAGTGCGAAGTGCAGCTCAAGCTCGCTCTTGAGTCGAGCTGCGTACGGGTCTGTCTCATGCCGGGTGCGGCGCCCCGACGAGGCCAGCGCCTCGACACGGCGTGCCATCTCGGCATTGCCCTGGACGGTCACCATCGTGCCGTCCGGCGACACCTCGACGCGGGCGCCGCCATCGGTCTCGGCCCAGTCGGCGATCAGGTGCGCGAGTTCCGTCTGCCCAACGTAGCGGCCCGACTTTTCCAGCTCGTCAGCGAGCCCCGCAACCTCGACATCGTTGCCAACGATCAGCCCCGTGGTGGCGTCGGCAACGTCGCGCAGACCTGCCTTGTTCTCCTCGACCGCCGTGAGGAACTGCGTTTCCTTCAGTGCCCTCTCCTGATCGGTCAGGGAGAAGTCGAACGCCTCGCGGAGGACCTTCATCTGGCTGTTGACGATCGGCTCAAGTTGACCGATGGATTCCTCGAAGATGCCGATGCGGTCGAGCACGCGCGCCACGATCCGCTCATCGATGGTCTCGTCGTTGCGGAACGATGCCACCAGTATCTTGCTTTCGCACTGGCCGATGCGGTCGATGCGACCGATGCGCTGCTCGATCTCCATGGGGTTCCACGGCAGGTCGTAGTTGATGACCGCCGAGCAGAACTCGAAGTCGAGGCCCTCGCTTGCCACCTTGTTGGCGAGCACAATGTCGTACGCGCCCGCTCGGAACTCGGTCATCACCTTGCGCCGGCCGTCGCGATTCACGCCGCCGTGGAGCTCCGCGACTCGGAAGCGCGTCATGAGCCGGTTCTTGAGGTACGCCAAGGTCGGGCGCGAGAAGGTGAAGAGAAGCGTGCGTCGCCCCTCGGCGACCATCTGCTCGATCACCGGCACCAGGTGGTCGAACTTGGTATCTACCGTCGGGTAGAGCGCTTCCGCTGCCGCGATCAATTCGCGGTGCGGTCTGACAAGTTTCGACGGCGACAGATCGTCGCGCCGGAGGTCCTCGCCCGCCTCGTCGGTCTCGAGGACGTCGGGGGTCCACTCAAGTACGGCGCGCCGAGCCATCGGCAGACAGGCACTGGCGAGGCGCAGTGGCATCTGCTGTGCGAAGTGCAACGGCATGTTGACCGCCGCTGCACGGTCCTCGCACCAGGTGAGGAACTCGCGATAGAACCGGGACTCCTCGGCGGTCCACTCGACGGGGCGCCAAAGAGGTTCGCGCACAGGCTTCTTCTCGTCGACCTCGGCCTTCTTGGTTCGCGTGATCACCGTGGACAGGGAGTTGAGGTCGGCGATGAGTCGACGTGCCTCGACCACGTTCTCCGGTGTCAGTGCCGGTTTGCCAACGATCGACTTGAGCTTGGCGAAGTCCGGTCGGCCGGCCAGGTAGGTGCTGTAGCGCGATTCCGGCAGGTCCATCAAGGGTGCGAGTCGATCCCGTGCGGTGGCACTCGGATCGGAAAGCAGCCTGCCCGTGGCGTTGAGTGCGGCGTTGGGCAAGAGCCGCTGCTCGAGGTCTTCGGGATCGCTGACGTCTTCCGGCACCAGCAGGTCCAACAGGTTGTAGAGGTCGGACTGGCGGAGATTGATCGGGGTGGCTGTGAGGAAGACGATCGCGTCGCTCCATCCCTGCAGGAGCGCGCCCATCTTGTTCGACTTGGTGCCTGTGTTGCGCATCGCGTGGGCCTCGTCGACCATGACCAGGTCAAGGTCAGGCGGGTTGTCGGCGAGAGGTTCGAGCCCGGACCACGTGCGGAGCCTCTCGAGGCTAGTGACGTACTGGAAGCGCTTGGGCAAGCGGTTCTCGAGGTGCCGGGCCAGGAAGCGGTTCAGGCCCTTGACGTCGAGCTCCTCGAGGTCGAAGCCGAACCGCTCGTCCATCTCCTGCTGCCACTTGCCGACGAGCGATGACGGGCATACGACGAGCACGCGGTTCGCTTGCCCCCGTGCCTCCATCTCGGTCCATACCAAGCCCGCTTCGATGGTCTTTCCGAGGCCGACCTCGTCGGCAATCAGCAAGCGATCCTTGCCGGTCTGGAGCAGCTTGAGGACCGGCTTGAATTGGTACGGCCGGAAGATGGTGCGTGTCGCGCGGAAGGAGTACAGCGTGTCCGAAAGTCGGCTGCTCAACTTGGCCCGGCTGAGCGTGGCGGCGAACCGTGCGACGGGCGCGGGTACCCCCGCGACCCAATCCTCGGGATCGTCGGCGACCTCGGCCCGCGTCAAGCCGGACTCCGGTTCCCACATGGTGGCGCCGTCGACGGTGATCTTGTAGGTCCAGCGACCGTGCGCGAAACGCCGCTGCGTAGGCGTGACCTCGATGCCCGTGCGGCCCTGCTGAAGCCGCTCCATGACTCTGAACTCCGGCACGGCGACCATCTGGGCCTGCTCCCACCAGTGCTCGCCCCACCGCCAAGCTTCTGCCAGCGGGTGGTCGTCTCGGAGTTCGGCCACCGGGACCAATGCGCTGTCGGCGAAGCCGTTGCCGAACGGAATGACGACGGCGAGCGGTTCGTCGATGCCCGAGAAGATGTACGTGCCTGCGGGCAAGGGAACGTCAGTCGCTCCGCTCCACCGGGTCGAGGCGAAGTGTTCGACGATGTCCGGTACGCCTGTGTCCATGATCAGCAACCGCGTCAGCCCCGCTGAAGCCAAAGCGTCGGCGTTCAGATCGAGCGACGGCGTGTAGGTGAAATGGTCCCTGTGCAAGTCTCTATGCCCCTCAGCACTCGATCCGCCACGGCGTGGATCTTGTTCCTAGAGAAGGTATTGGATATGTCTGAGATAAGGAAGATTCAGTGGCCCATCTCACGTGACCGCGCTCGCGGATTCTCCCGGGAGTTGCTCGGACACTCTCTGGCGGCGGCGCATCCCAGACTGCCGCGACCACGGCGTCGTCGGCCGCCTTCCGGTCGGACCGCGCGAGCCTGCGGAAGACCTACGCCAGCATATGTGTCTTGCTCGAGTTAGTCATGATGAAACCACTCTGCCGGCCCGCGACCGCCAGCACCAAGGCAATTCCCATGGCTGCTGCATACATATCATGCGGCCAGCCCACCGGGGCACCTCTATTGGCCCTCGATCACCAGAAACCGTCAGTCCGCTCTCAACACCTACGACACGGGCGTGTTCGGGTTCACCGCTCGTCCGCGTAGCGCGGCGCCAGTGCCTCCATCTGATCCATCACGAGCTTGATCGCCTCGGGCTGCTTATCCGGCGGGTACTTGTATTTCACGAGCAGTCGCTTGATCGATGAACGCAGTTTCGCGCGCACGTCGTCGCGCACGGTCCAGTCCGTTCGCACGTCGCGCTGCATGACCGCGACGAGTTCCCTCGCGATCTGCGCGAGCACGTCCTCGCCCTGGACGTTGACCGCCGCCTCATTGGCCGCGACCGCGTCGTAGAACGCGAGCTCATCGTCCGACAGCGGCGGTGAGAAGTTCTGGCCCCGGGACGCTTCGGCCGCGACTTCCTTCGCCAGTTCTACGAGTTCAGCGATCACCTCGGCAGACGTGAGTTGTTGATTGGTGTATCTGTTCATGATCTCTGCGATGCGCTGTGAGAACGCGCGTTGGCGCACCAGGTTGCCGCGAGTTACAGCCGCGCCGGCATCCGTCAGCGACTTGCGCAGTGCCTCGATCGCGAGGTGAGCGTTGGGGGCGGCCTGCGCCTTCGCGAGGTACTCGGGCCCGAGGTCATCCAGTGCGAGTCGTGGGAGGCCTGCGGCGTCGTAGATGTCGAGGACATCGCCCGGCGCGATCGAGTCGGCGACGAGCGCCCCGAGGAGGCGCGAAATCTCCTCTGGCACGGGCTCGTCGCGCGACTGGCGTTCGATCGCGTCGAACTTGGCCATCCACACCCGTACCTCTTCGTAGAACGCGATCTCGTGGTGCAGTTCCGCGAGACCAGTGCGCCCTGAGGCGAGCGCCCAGGCGCGCGCGAGCTGCCCCGTCGCCGTCCGGTAGCGGGAGGCAAGACGCTCCGGACCGAGGTCTTCCGCGTTCAGCGGGTTGAGCGGGTCGCGCAGGTGGTTCGTCACCGTCGTCGCGGCCGTGCGTAGCGCTCGCGGGCCGCCCTTCGCGAGGATCGCACGCCAGTCGCAGCCGACCAGCATGTCGCGGATCGCAGCCACGAGGTCGCCCGCGATCGCCACGGCCTCGTCGACGTCACGGCCGATGGGCTTCTGTTCCTGGTCGGTGACCGTGTACTCCGACAGCGCCTTGGCGAGGTTGTCGGCCAGTGGCGCATATGCGACGAGGAGGCCGTCCTCCTTGCCGCGGAAGGTGCGATTCACTCGCGCGAGGGTCTGCATCAGCAGTGCGCCCTTGAGCGGCCGGTCGAGGTAGAGCGTGTGCAGCGGCGGGGCGTCGAAGCCCGTCAGCATCATGTCCTTGACGATCACGATCTCAAGCTCGTCCGCGGGATCCTTCAGGCGCGCCTTGATGGCCTTGTTCTCGGAGTCACGGCGGACGTGTTCGCTCACCGGCGGCACGTCCGATGCGGAGCCGGAGTAGACCACCTTGATGCGGCCTGCGTCCAGCGAGTCGGAATGCCATTCCGGTCGCAGCGCCACAATCGCGGAGTACAAACGGGCGCAGATCTCTCGGGTGCCGCCGACGATCAGCGCCTTGCCCGGGGACTCGAGGAACGGCAACATCCGTGCCCGCCGTTCCTCCCAGTGCTCGACGATGTCGGTAGCAAGCTTCTCAATGCGCTCGGGGGCGCCGTAGACGGCATTGACGACGGCGACGGATGCCTCAAGCCGGGCACGCTCAGTGTCATCGAGACCAACCGTGTACTCGTCCGCGGCGCGGTCGATGGCCTCCTCGGTCGCGCCATCGGCGAGCGAAACCCTGATCAGTCGCGGCTCGAAGTACACCGGCACGGTCGCGCCGTCGTCCACGGCGCGGGTGAGATCGTAGATGTCGATGTAGTCGCCGAACACCGCCCGGGTGTCGCGCTCGGCGAGCGAGATGGGCGTGCCGGTGAAGGCGATCAGAGTGGCGTTCGGCAGCGCATCGCGGAGGTGTCGGGCGTACCCGTCGAGGTCGTCGTAGTGGCTGCGGTGCGCCTCGTCGACGATGACGATGACGTTGCGACGGTCGGTGAGCAGCGGATGCTGGGTACCGGACTGCTTCTCCACCTCGGTCAGCCCGAACTTTTGGAGCGTCGTGAAGTAGATGCCGCCCGTGACCCGATTGCGTAGTTCGTCGCGCAGGTGCGCCCGCTCCCGCACCTGCACGGGCTTCTCGGCGAGAAGAAGGCTCTGGTCGAAGGTCTGGAACAGCTGGCCGTCGAGCTCGGTGCGGTCGGTGACGACCACCACGGTGGGGTTCTTGAGCTTCGGATGCCGCGACACCAGGTTCGTGTACAGCTCCATTTCCATGGACTTGCCGGAGCCCTGGGTGTGCCAGACGACGCCGGCCTTGCCGTTCGTCTCAACGGCCTGCACGGTGCTTCCGACAGCTTTGGTGACTGCGAAGTACTGGTGGGGTTTCGCGATGCGCTTGACCAGCCCGTCCGCGCCCTCATCGAACGCGGTGAAGTTGCGTACCAACTGCAGGAACCGCTCCTGGTTGAAGAGCCCGTTGAGCGCGTCGTCAATGGGCTCCACGGAGACGGCGTCCTCAATGCGCGGTTGCTGGAGCGGTGCGCCATCGTCATTTACGTTCCACGGCGCGAAGTGGTTGAGCGGGGTGAAGGGAGTGCCGTACTTCGCCTCCAGCCCGTCGCTCGCGAGGGTGAGCACGCAGAACCGAAACGCCATGGGGAACTCGCGCAAGTAGGTCTGCAGCTGTGCGTGGGCCGGCGCGACGCCGGTGGATGCGGAGCCCGCCCGCTTCAACTCGACGATGACCAGGGGCATGCCATTGACGAAAAGCACGATGTCGAACCGGCGGTGCAGATCACCCTGGCGGATCGTCACCTGGTTCACGGCCAGCCAGTCGTTCTCCGCAGGGTCGGAGCCGAGCAGCCGGAGCCGCGGGTTTCGCTCGACCCCATCGGAGTCGATGTAGGACAACGGGTATCCGGCGACCAGGTACTCGTGGATGCGGTGATTCTCGGTGATCGCATCCTGCGATTTCGGCGCTGCGATCTCAGCGACCGCCTGCTGGAGGTACTCGCCGGGGACGCCGGGGTTGAGGCGACGCAGCGCGTCGAGCAGGCGCGGTCTGATGAGGATGTCGTCCCACGTCTCGCGCTCGCTCGTCCCGGGCGCGATGTCTTCGCCCCTGGCTGGGCGCCAGCCAAGGGGCTCGGCCAGGGTTTCGAGCGCGTCCTGTTCCCAATCTGCTTCAGACAGTGCGGTCACGTCAGTTCTCCAGGTCCTCGGCGTCGATGGTTCATGGATGGTTCGTCTCCCGCGCGACCCTTGGCCGCTCGCGGCGTCGCAGTGCTGCTCATGTGGTGGTGTTTTCTATCGAGCGAGAGACGATGCGGCCCGTTGCCGTGTCGGTGGCCTGGCTTTCGGGCTGTGGTGCCTCGCCGCTGGCAACGGCCGGTCCCACCCGATTCGCGGAAGCCGTCGTCGCTGGCCGTTCGTTCGCGATGCCGTAAGGGATATGCACGCTCGCCGCATGCCTCGACGTGGATTCGAGGTGGCCTCGCTGGTCATCGAAGTAGATATCGGGTCGCATGACCTGCAGGATGGTGCCCTTGTCGATACCGCCGAGGAAGAAGGCGTCGTTGACGGTGACGCCCCACTCCTCGAGAGTGTTGACGGCTCGCTCGTGCGAGGGCGCGTTTCGGGCGGTGACGATCGAGACGCGGAGCCGCGGCTGGTAGTCGGGATTCGTCTGACGATGCTCGCGCTCGACGCTCTGAATCATGTTGAGGTCGCGCAGGAACTCGCTGAGGGGGCCGCGCGCGAGCGGGACGGTCCTCTTCTCCACCTCGTGTTGGTGGAAGGCGGGCAGTCCGCCGCCGCTTTGAAACACCTGCTCGGACTCGTCGCTTGCGATCACACCATCGAAGTCAAGCGCGACTCGCACGGTGTCATCGTCACGACCGGAATCGGCTGACGCCAGTACAAGCCCGGCGGGAAAGCCGGCAGCCATGGCATCACGCACGCTCTGCTCCTGACCCGACAGGAAGAGTGACATCGACAACGCCCCGATGTACTCGTAGGGTGACTCGCCTTGGGTGAAGATGGCGCGGCTGATCGCGAGGCCGTGCGCCTCGATCGACCGCATGACGCGAAGCCCGGTCGAGGGATCATTCCTGGAGAGGACGATCACCTCGACGAGCGGGTCATCGGGGCGTAGATCATTGAGGCCCAACAACTTGCGAATGAATCCGAAGGCAACGCCGGGACCGAGCGTCTCATCGATTCGGCCCGCTTGATAGGTGCGGTACGCCTCTTCGCCATGCGCGCGGAAGTATGCATCGGAGTCCGTCAGGTCGAAGAGCGCGCTCGACGCGATTCCGATGACGAGCCGATGCCCAAGCTCGTATGGCATCAGGCTCCCGCCTCGGATGCCGCAGCCTCAGCGTCGCGAACGCGGAGCTTGCCCGACATGAGCTGGGGGAGCAGCGCGTCGCGGGTCGCTGCGAGGGTGCGGTTTTCTTCGATCGACGTAGCGACGACTTGAAGCAGGGGTGCTATTTGCACCTCCGCGCGGGGTGCCTGCACTTCGTCCCATGCGAGATGGAGGTGGTCGAACGTGGCCTTCGTGATTGTGTCGAACACGGATCCGTGCGCGACGGCTTTGGCACGTTCGGTAGCCTGAAGAACCGCGAAGTAGAGGAGGCTCGGCGGCAAGACGTCTGGGCGGAAGCCGTAGCACGACTGGTTGAAGGAAGCGGGTCGCGCCAGGCGGCCAACCTCACCTACCGTTCCACGTGCCGTCAAGATCACTGACCCCGCGGGCAGCGCCTTGGCCTTGGTTTCAGCAAGGGCCGCTGACGTGATCTTCTCGGCGGTATCGACCACAACGTGGCTAGGGGCGGACGTGATGTCGCGGGCCGATATCCAAAGCTGGTCGCCACCGGCCCAGTAGTCCTCCCGCGCTCGCGCGGGCGTGCCGCCGAGAATCGGGTCGAGCACAGTGCTCATCAATACGCGTGGCCACGTCCGAGTCATCGCGTCGTAGGTGGCCGAGGCGATGCGCTCGGCGGTGGCGGCGAGGGCGGTGTTGGCGGCGATCTTGTCGTCGAGAGCGCCCAGCACCTCGGCGATCGCCTGCTGCTCGGGGAGGGGAGGGCTAGGGACGTTGAGTTTGGCGAGATCGGTGAGGCGGATGCCGGCCGCTGCCACCTGTTCGACGATTGTCTCCATCTGACGGCGGCCCTGCGGTGATCGAAAGTAGTAATACAGGAAGGGGGCGCTCGCCCTGTTGGCGTCTACGCGAGCGCGAATGATCGAACTCTCCCAAGTCGTCGGCGTAGTGACCTCAGCGACGATCGCGCACTTGCCCGCGCCCTCGAGCGTCAAGGAGCGGCGCGCGAAAAGGAGATCGTTCTTCTTCAGGTAGGCCCGATCCTCGGCCGCACTTGGAGCGTTTACCCGGACCATCTCGATGTCGGGCACGCGTGGATACTTAAAGAGCTCGCCCATGTTGAGCATTCGTACGCCGGTCCCGCGAGATGCCGCGGGAATCGTGAATCCGCTTCGTAGCGGCGACTCGAGCAAGTCCGCGAACGCGGTCACGAGAGCCGCCCCATCTGTTCGCGCACGGCCTCGGCTAGCCGCGCCGACTCAACGAATTTCGCCTCGAGCTCGGCCCGCAACCGCGCGAGCTTCTCTTCGATCGGCTCGCCGTCGGCCTCGGCCTCGGCCGCGCCGACGTACCGCCCTGGGGTGAGCGCGTAGTCGGCGGCCTTGATTTCGGCGAGCGTTGCCGAGTAGCAGAACCCCGGAATGTCCGCGTACTCGTCGGGCGCAGCATCCGATTCGACGCCGCGCCACGCGTGGAAGGTGCCTGCGATCTTCGCGATGTCGTCGTCTGACAGGGCGCGCTCTGCGCGGTCGACCATGTGCCCGAGGCCACGAGCGTCAATGAAGAGCACCTCGCCCGCCCGCGCGCCCTTGTCCTTCGCGAAGAACCACACGCACACCGGGATGCCGGTCGAGCGGAACAGCTGGGTCGGCAGGGCGACCATGCAGGACACGAGGTCGGCTTCGACGATCTCGGCGCGGATCTGGCCCTCGCCGCCGGAGTTCGACGACATGGAACCGTTGGCCATGACGACGCCGGCCTGTCCGCCGGGGGCGAGCTTGGAGAGGATGTGCTGGATCCACGCGTAGTTCGCGTTGCCGGCTGGGGGCACGCCGTAGCGCCAGCGGGGGTCTTCTTCGTTGCGGGCCCAGTCCTTGATGTTGAAGGGCGGGTTGGCCATGATGTAGTCGGCCTGCAAGTCGGGGTGCAGGTCGCGGGCGAACGTGTCGCCCCAGCGGGGACCGAGGTTGCCGGTGAGGCCGTGGATGGCGAGGTTCATCTTCGCCATGCGCCAGGTGCGCTCGTTGAGCTCCTGCCCGTAGACGGAGATGTCGCTGCCCTCGCCGTGGTGGGCGTCGATGAACTTCTCGGCCTGCACGAACATGCCGCCCGACCCGCATGCGGGGTCGTACACGCGGCCGCGGGTCGGCTGGAGGAGTTCGACGAGCACGCGGACGACGCCAGCGGGGGTATAGAACTCTCCGCCGCGCTTGCCTTCGGCGGCGGCGAACTTCTCGAGGAAGTACTCGTACACCTCGCCGAGCAGGTCGCGGGCGCGGCGCCCGTCCGTCCCACCCTGGCCTTGGGCGGCGAAGCGCGCGGTGTTGAACAGGTCGACGAGTTCGCCGAGGCGGCGCTGGTCGACGTTGTCACGGTTGAAGATGCGGGGGAGGGTGCCGGACAGTTGCGGGTTGGCCTGCATGACGGCATCCATCGCCTCGTCGATGAGCAGGCCGATCGACTTCTCCGCCTGGCCCATCGCAGGGCCGATGCCCTTGGCGTTCTCGGCGAGGAATCCCCAGCGGGCGTTCGCGGGCACCCAGAACACGCCACGGCCGGTGTACTCGTCGGTGTCGTCGATGAGCTCGGCGATCTGGTCCTCGTCATACCCTTCCCCGACCAGTTCGGCGCGGATGCCGGCCCGGCGCTCGTCGAACGCGTCGGACACATACTTCAGGAACACGAGCCCGAGGATGACGTCCTTGTACTGGGACGCATCCATAGAGCCGCGGAGCTTGTCGGCGGCCTTCCAGAGCGTGTCCTTCAGCTCCTTCATGGTTGACGGCGCCTGTGGGACGACTTTCTGTGCGCGGGGCATGGTGGGTCCTTACTGCGTGGACGCCGCTGCTGCAGCGTGGTTGGTCTCAATCATGGTCACCGCTCCCGACGTCGCACCGGCGACGATCAGGGCGGAATACTCTTCGAGGCGAGCCGCGCGCGCCTCGAGTTCACTGCGGGCATTTGCGACTTCAGCCAGGGCCTGGCGTAGAGGCGCAACGGTGTGCGGGGCGACGCGGCGCAGCATCCATCGCTTCCATGCTCCGGCACCGCCGGGGGCACTCGCGATGTCGGCCGCGACGATTTCGGGGACGAGTCCGCCGGGGTCGCTCGCCGTGATGCGCAGCACGCGGGCGGGGTAGGCAACCACCTTCGAGCCGTCGGCATCGACCCACGCGGCAGCGGTGGGGGACGTGCGGAAGATCACGTCACCGGGTCGGGTGAGCGTCGCGGACGGATGCTGTGCCGCGAACGCGAGTTGATCGACACGCGTGGTCCCGATGGTTGAAGGGTGATCGAGGTCCGATGCCGTGACAACAACTAGTCCCTCGCGTCCCAGCAAGTCAGGGCTGAGCCTCGTACCGCGAATGCGTCGCAAGTGTCGAGCGCCAATCAGTTCGGACACGGATGCGGCCCGCGGGGCGGCATGAGAGTCGGGCGCGATCGGGATCGGGGCGACGTCATCACGCACGGCTTCTGCCGCGATATCTAGGAGCGCGGGAAGATCTGCCACGTCGTTGGGAGCGAACGGGCGCTTCCGGGATGCGGCAGCGACGAGCGAGTCGCTGCGAGCCTGCAGCGACGCCGTCCGCACGAAGGTCGCGAACCGGAAGTGGTGGGCGCGCACATCCCGACCGCTACCCATCCCGGCGATCACATCCGAGACCAGATCGGCGCGGGCGGCGGGGGTGAGGGGATTCTGGCTGAGGTCGGCTACGGCTGTGAATCGCTCCGAGGCCGGAACGTTCCCCGCCGGCGTTCCGAGCACCCACATGGCGAGTGGCTCGCGTGAGGCGCTGTCGACGAGTCCCGGAGGGAGGCGCACGATCCCGCGGACGCGACCGGAACGAAGGATGTGGGCGCGTGCTTGCTCATCCTCAGACGTCAATGGGTCAGTGAGCACCCTCGCAGGGCCGATCACCACCGCTGCGTCTGAATCGCGCAGCGACAGCGCGACCTCATCGACAGCTTGTAGCATCGCGGCCACATCGTCGTCCCGGCGAGACGGAACGCGCGCCACAGCGATGCCACGAGCCGTCGCATCGTCGGGGTCGGCGAGCCAGTGCCCGTCGACGCGAAGCCTGCGTCGCACCCGCCGCGCATCGGCCTCCGCAGGGAGGGTCAGACGCACGTCGTCGCCGAGACTCGCCGCCATCGTCGAGGAGAGCGCGGGATCGCTGGGGTCCAGCACCACGGTGGCGTCGGGAGCCATGAGGGCGCGCGTGGCCTCCATGACCAGGGCAAGCGCATCGTTCACCAGCGGTCCGGCGGACCCTGCCGACCGGTTCGACGCCGCCGAACGTTGAGCGATGAGCGCCAATGCGGCGGACGGTGAGTAGCACGCGTCGATGAGGAGAATGGCGTAGTCGAGCCACGGCGCACCACGACGGACGTGCGCGGTGATCTCGCTTCGCAGCAGGCCGTCGCGAGGGTCGATCGTGGCAGCGACCTCCTCGAGCTTGTGGCTCCCGGGTCCGTGCAGGTCCTCGGAGAGGGCGAATAGCGCGACGAGGGCCTCCAGTTCCGCGACCGCGCCCTCGTCAGAGAAGGAGAAGTCCGTCGGAGTTGCCGCGGCAGCGGCATCCTCGCGTGCTGCCGGGTTGTTGCCATGCCGAGTGCGGACGAGCCATTCGGCCACCTGCTGAACCGCGAACTGGGGCCTTCCGCCCATCTGATGCACCGCAGCAGGAAAGGGATCCCGTGCGGTGGCGAAGCGTGTACGCCACATCGAGGCCACAGGCCGCTGCACGCCAGCCAGGCGGGCAACGCCGGCCAGGTCGATCAGGTGCGAGTGCGCAGTGGGCATGAGACCAAGGTACCGGTAGTGGGTCATTTGTGGTCTGGATTGACTGATAAGACGGCTTATCAAGCGCATTGCCCGGCGCGGTCAGTGCCTGATGCAGCATCTAGCTAGCGGCACACGTCGCAGCCACAGGCGGGGCGCCGCTGGGGGACGCCCCGCCTGTGGCATCCGTTGACACACCTCTTGGAGACGCCCGTGACTGACATCACGCCGAACCACACGCCGAACACGATCAAGTGCCCGAATTGCGGCACCCTCTTCACCATCGATGAGGCGCAGTACGCCGACATCGTCCAGCAGGTCCGCACCGCCGAGTTCGAGGGCGAGCTCCACGCGCGTCTCGCCGCGGCTGAGAAGGCCAAGGAGACCGAGATTGCGCTCGCCGTCGCGAGCGCACAGCAGCAGGCGCAGCAGACGAGCGCTACGAAGGACACCGAGATCCAGCAGCTCAAGGGCGAGCTCAAGGCCGCAGCGGCGAACCAGGAGCTGGCTGTCGCGAAGGCGTTGTCGGCCGCAGAAAAGGGCCTCCTCGAGGCGAAGAGC
This sequence comes from Demequina sediminis, assembly GCF_039545075.1. Taxonomy (NCBI): domain Bacteria; kingdom Bacillati; phylum Actinomycetota; class Actinomycetes; order Micrococcales; family Demequinaceae; genus Demequina; species Demequina sediminis. The sequence goes on from NZ_BAABRR010000011.1 coordinate 82,491, forward strand.
AAGCTGGAACTGCAGGCGGCCGAGCAGAAGGTCAGGGAAGCTGCGCTCAAGGAGTCGCACGCCATGGAACTCGCCGTGAAGGACGAGCTCATCGCCCGCTACAAGGATATGAAGGCGAAGCTCTCGGTTAAGTTGCTCGGCGAGACTCTCGAGCAGCACTGCGAGATCGAGTTCAACCGCATGCGTTCCCTCGCGTTTCCCAACGCCGAGTTCGCCAAGGACAACGACGCATCGGGCGGCACCAAGGGCGACTATGTGTTCCGCGACTTCAGCGATGACGGCGTCGAATATGTCTCGATCATGTTCGAGATGAAGAACGAGTCGGACGCTTCCTCGACGAGGAAGAAGAACAGCGACTTCTTCGCCAAGCTCGACAAGGACCGCAACGACAAGGGCTGCGAGTACGCGGTGCTCGTCTCCATGCTCGAGGAGGACTCCGAGCTCTACACCGGAATCACGGACGTCTCCCACGCGTACCCCAAGATGTTCGTGATCCGTCCGCAGTTCTTCCTGCCGATGATCGCGCTGCTTCGCAACGCCGCCCAGGACACCATCACGGTCAAGGCGGAGCTCGAGCAGCTCTCCAAGCAGAACATCGACGTCACCAACTTTGAGAACGAGCTCGAGGACTTCAAGGCGGCCTTCGGTCGCAACTACGACCTGGCGAAGCGCAAGTTCGACACCGCGATCGAGGAGATCGACAAGGCGATCGACCGCCTGCAGAAGGTCAAGGACGCGCTGCTCGGCTCGGGCAACAACCTCCGGCTGGCCAACGACAAGGCAACCGCGCTCACCGTCAAGAAGCTCACTCGCGGTAACGAGACGATGAAGCAGAAGTTCTCCGCAATCGAGGCGTCCGAGCAGCGGATCGCGGACTGACGACGCAGGTCGGGCGGCGCGTTGAGGCGGTGCCGCCCGGCACGGTCGACACGGAGAGCCCGGCTATTCCGTGCATCGTCCCTCTGAAGGACCGAAGTCCCTAGCCTCCCCGCAGAACACGCCTACCGTCGCAAGAGGAGGCGTGTCATGGACGTCATCCGAATCCTCTCGACCGACGGGCTCGACGCCCTCATCCAGGAAACCCGCGCGCGCGGTTACCGGGGCATGGGGCCCAGCGCGCGCGCCGACGCGATCGTCATCACGGAGATCTGCGGCGCTGCCGACCTCCTACGCGGGGTCGGCGTCCGGCACGACCCGGGCGCGTGCCGCGTTGCACCGCGCCAGGACGGCAAGTTCTCCAGGTTCGCCGCGCCAGCTCAGCCCTCCAAGCCTGTGTTCTTCCCGGTCTAGGAGGCCATCTGTCGCATCCCGGCGGTTGAGGAAGCGAACGAAGCCACCGGAGCCTGACTCCGAATAGCCGCGGTTGCCCGAGGCACGCGCCCGACAATCGCTCCGCTCAGTCGCGGCTCGGCCCCACCTCCACCAACCTCGCAAACCGCCCCAGTTCGACCAACCGCTGAGGCGTCCCCGGCATATGCCCCAAGAGCCCCGGCGAGTACACCAGCCTCGCGGCCCACTTGGCGCGCGAGATGGCGACGTTCAGCCGGTTGCGGTTGATGAGGAACTCCATGCCGCGCGGCACGTCCGCCGCCGAGGAGGCTGCGAGCGTCACGATCGACACCACGGCCTCCTGCCCCTGGAACTTGTCGACCGTGCCCACGCGCACCTCCCCCAGCCCTGCGGCGGCGAGCGCGCTCATCACCTCGCCGCGCTGAGCGTTGTACGGCGTCACCACAATGAAGTCCGCCTGCGTGAGCGGATCCTCGACGCGCCCCGCCGCCGGATCGGTCCACAACGTCCCGAGCAGCTCGCGCACCATCCGCACCACCTCCGCGGCCTCCTCGGGAGACGACGTCGAACACCCCGCATGCGGCACGGGCACCGCGACCAGCCCGGGCTCCACCCCGGCGAGCATCCGCGACAGCGTCGACGCGTGCGACACCAACGCCCCCGCATAGGAGAGGCGCGAGACGGGCCCGGCCACCGCATCGGCCATGCGCCTGCTCTGCCCCAAGAAGTAGCCGAACTCCGCCGGCAGCACGTCGTGACCCGCGCTCAGCCAGTCGAGCGCCGGCGTGTCCACGGGCGCCGGGTGCACGCCCTGCGTCACCGCCGGCAGCTGTTGCGGGTCGCCCAACAGCAGCAGGCGCGACGCCGACTGCGCCGCCGCGATGGTGTCCGCCAACGCGAACTGGCCGGCCTCGTCCACCACCAGCAGGTCCAGCTGGCCGGGCGTGATGCGCTTGGGGTTGGTCATGTCCCACGCCGTGCCGCCGATCACGTACCCGCCCGGGCGCTCCGCGGCGAAAGCGGCATGACCGTCCCTCGCGATGGCCGTGAACCGCACCGGCGCGGCCGCATCCTTGGGCACCTTGCCCACCAGGCGAGGGTCCACGCCCGCCTCGACCACGGCGTCGAGCATGTGCTCCACGACGGCGTGCGACTGCGCGACCACGCCCACCTTCCATCCGTGCTGGCGCACCAGCGCGGCGATCGCGTGCGACCCCACGTAGGTCTTGCCCGTGCCAGGCGGCCCCTGCACCGCCACATAGCTACGATCCAGGCGCCACAGTGAGTCCACGAGCGGCCCGACGGTGTCGTCGGGATCACTCGCCGGCGTCAGTTCCGCGCCGCTCACTCGCGGCGGCACGCGCCGCAACAGGTCCGATGCCGGGTCCGCCGGCCACCGGTCCGCGCCCGCCACGCGGTCGCCCCAGGCCGCGATGGCCGCCTCGATCGAGGCCGTGTTCGGCGGCTTGGCGGGCGTGAGCGCGGTCGGCATGGAGGTCCACGTCTCGCCCTGCTTCTCGGTCTCCTCGATGTCGACCCAGTCGTCGCCTTCGGCGAGTACCGTCACCACATGCGCGGTGCGCTCGCCCACGGCTGCGCGCGACGCGTAGGGGGCATCGTCATAGAGGGCGAATGGCTGGGCGCCCGCGAAGCGCGAGCCCGGCGCGGGCACCCCGTGGAGCCTCACGTGACGGCGCAGAACGCGCTGCTTGCCCTCCTTGAACCAGTCGCGCAGCACCTCGCCGTGGGAGACGTCGAACACGTCGCGCGTCTCCGCCCAGTCCTCCTTGGGATCGGTGAGGCGTGCGAAGTGGTCGTGCCAGAAGGACTTGCGCTCCCTGCGGTGGTAATCCACCGCCGCGCCCGCGATCCGGTAGGCGGCGGCATCGGTCGCGTCGCTCGCCTGCGCCGCGCGCGCCTCGAGCGCGACCTCCAGGGCGGACGGGCCGGCATCGGCGTCCGTGTCCTCGCTCGCCCCGGCCTCGGCGGGGACGTCGGGTGCGTGCGGGGTGACGCCGTGCTCGGCCGCGCGCTCCAGCAGCCAGTCCCGCAGTGCCAGGGTCGAGCGGCAGTCGTAGGCGTTGTACTGCTCGATGTCCGCCAGGCGCCGGGTGTAGTCCGTGGTGTCGCCTGCCTCGCGCGCGGCACACGCCTCCGCGTACTCCACGATCGAGTCGCCCGCGTTGTCCACGCCCTCGCGATGCTGGTCGCCCATGTAAAGCGGCTCGAGTTTCTTGATCGAATACGACGCCGAACCCACCCGCAGCGCCCGCCGGACGATCGGATAGAGGTCCACCAGGGCATCGGCCCTCAGCAGGTCATCCACGGCATGCTCGCCGATTCCCCAGCGCGCCGCCATCGCGAACAGATGCGTGCGCTCGTAGGGGGCGTAGTGGTAGATGTGCATGCCCGGGTGTGCGGCCCTCAGCTCAGCCACGTGAGCGAGGAAGGCGGTGAGCGCCTCGCGTTCGCCCGCGAAGTCGTGAGCCCACAGCCGGTGGAACTCGCCCGCGGCGTCGACCCAGCCCCACAGATAATCGAGCCCCCAGGTGGCGCCCTCGCCCTCGGAATAGAGCGGGTCGCCCTCGAAGTCGAAGAAGATGTCGCCGGGGCTCGGTGCGGGGATCATGCGCAGCGCCTCCGCATCCACCACCTCATACGGGGGAGGGGCGCCCCGCGTGGCGCTGGCCTGGAGGCGGGCCTGCTCGCGCAGACGGTCGAGGGTTTCCCGGCCGATGCCCGGGACGGGTCCCGTACGTGCCGCCAGGTCGGCGGTGGTGACGATTCCCGCGGCGTGGAGGCGCTCGCGCTGGCCGCGGCTCAGGGTGGCGACCGTGAGGATGTCGTCGGTCGCCTCGATTTCTGTCTCGCAGTGCGGGCACGCGCCGCAGATCGTGTAGCGAGGGTCGTTCCAGGCGACGGGCGGTCCGTTGGTGGCGCCGTCGCGTTGGCGCTCGCGGACCATCGCCAGCAGCCGGTCCCGGCGCAGGTGCAGCACCGGAGCGATGTCCGCGTGCGAGTAGTCGGTGCGGGTGCCGTCGCCCAGCACCAGCGAGACCGTGGGGTGCACCCGCATGCCCATCGCCTCGAGCGCCTCCGCATAGGCGGCGAGTTGGAGTAGCGCGGTGACCTTGGCGCTGCGGGCCAGTTTGGTGTCCTCGACCCTGTACGTGCCGTCCGCCTCGAGGACCACGAAGTCCGCGTAACCCACGTAGCGGGCGCCGTCGTGGACGCTCTCGAGCGCGGCCTGGGCGACCACCGGGGCGCGGTGTGTGAGGGCCTCGCGGGTGAGGCGGTGGGCCTCCGCTGTGGTGACGCCCGCCGCGCGATCGGGGCGGGGGATGACCACGACGGCGTCGCCGTGCTGGTGCCTGTAGCGCTCGAGGACGCGCTGCTCGTGCTGCGCACCCAGCACGCTGGTGCGTTCCAGCATCGCGTCCGGGTTGTCGGGGAGCGGGGCGATGCGACCCTGCCTCGCGTCCAGGTCTCGCAGGAATCCGAACTCGCACGCGGAGGCGCGAGCGAGCTCGCTCGCGCTCCACGTGATCACGTCGCCTTCGATGTGCATGTGGGTCCCCTCAGACTGTGGCGCTCAGCCTAGCGACGGGCAAGAAGGGTTGCACTTATGAATGAAAGTAGGGCACACTTGCAACTTCAGTGAGTGGGGAGAGGACATGCCGGAACTCGGTTCGTCGACAGTGTTTGCGGATCCGGCCGAGCGTCGAGAGGCCGCGCGGTTGGTTGCGTTTCTCGAGCGGTCCATGCCGGAGCGCGGTGAACGACTCGCCCTGGCCGGAGCGCCCGAACTGACGCCCGATTTCGCCGACCTTCTCGCGCGTGTCCTTCGCGAGATCGCCGATGGGCACACCGTGACGGTGGGCAGCATTCCACCCGAACTCACGACCACAGTGGCAGCTGAGCAGTTGGGTGTCAGCCGGACGACTCTGATGAAGTGGGTGCGCACGGGTGAACTCCCCTCGCACAAGGTGGGTACGCACACGCGGGTCAAGACCGCCGATGTGGTCGCGCTGAGGAACCGGCGGATCCGGGCGCAACGGGCGGCACTCGAAGAGTTGCTCGCTCTCGAGGATGACTTCGACATCGAGTGATGTCGGGGCGGTGCGATAGCGTCTCGACATGCCGACGAGGGTGCTGCTTGATGCGAATGTGCTGATGTCGCGCACTTTGCGAGACGCAATCTTCCTGATTCAGATCGAGTCGCCCGGGATGTTTGCGACCTGCTGGACCGAGGACATCCTCGCGGAGACGCTCTATCACTTGCGACGACGCAACCCCCGGCTCGATGGTCGCGTCGTCGCGGCTGTGCGTGACAAGGTGTCCCAGGTCATGAGCGAGCGGATAGAGGGCTATCCCATTCTCGAGATGCCCGGTCTGGCGGATAGAGACGATCGCCATGTCCACTCGGCCGCCGTCGCAGGTCAGGTGGGCATCCTCGTGACCGACGACCGTGGCTTCCTCGACCTCGACCCCGCCTCGATGGGTGCACTCTCGTACGACATCGTCAGCGCAGACGGCTTCTTGGTGCTCGCTGATGATTCCGGTCCGGACGCCGTGCGTCGCATGGTGCGCAGGCAGTGGGAGTACTGGCGAGGGCGCGATCCCGCGTCGGACTTGCCGGCGCGATTCGTGGCTGCTGGTTGCCCGGCATTTGCAGAACGCGTGGCGGGCCACATCCGTGAGCTTTGACGCTCATCGGGCCGTTTCCCGTCAAGGCGTCACCGATCCGCGCGCAATGCCGCCGCGGACAAGGTTGCCGCCCGGGGACGGGGTGATCAGCGGGGCACGGGCATGCTGTCGCACCCGCCCGCTACGGTGTTCACCACCAGCCCGGGCACAGGCGCGCGGGCGTGAAACGGACACCTTGCCGAGGGGGCGCACCACGATGACCGCAACGACAACCGATGGGGCCAACGAGCCGTCGACTTCCGCCATCGCCTTGCCCGCCGACTTCCAAGAGCGAGTGTTCAAGGCCATCGCCGTGCAGCGGCCCGCGGCGACGGCGTACATCAAGGAGCTGCGCCGGAAGGACCCGACCGCGTCTCCTGTCGCGATCATGAAGAAGATTGAGTCGCAGTACGTGGCGACCACCACCACCGCGAGCGCCGCTGCGGGTGCCTCCGCGAGCATCCCCGTGGTCGGGATCCCCGTCGCGATCGGGCTCGGGGTCGCGGACCTCCTGTTCTTCTACGAGACGACCGCGCTGTTTGCCCTGTGCATGGCCGAGTTGCGTGGCATCCCCATTGACGACCCCGAGCGCGCCAAGGCCGTCGTGCTGGGCGCGCTGTTGGGGGAGAAGCGCAAGAGCCGTGTGACGGAGATCGTGATGTCGGCGCTGCCGGCAGGGGCCACCATCTCGGGTGCGCGCGCGGTCGCGGGCGCCGCCGTCCCCGCGGGCGGCGCGAAGTGGGGCGACCTGCTCGCCCAGCAGCTCCCCGACTCCGCACTGGTGCCAGTCACCATGGTGCTGGCGCGCGAGGCGATCGCCAAGGGCGCGACCATCGCGGGAGTGCGGGTCGGCTCGAAGGCCGTCCCCGTGATCGGTGCCGTGGCGGGTGGCGTCACCTCGTACTACTTCGGCAGCGGCGTCGTGAAGTCCTGCCGCGAGGGCTTCTCCGCACCCGCCGAGCAGTGGCCCGAGTGGCTTGAGCTCACCGACTCGGATGGCGACGGAATCCCCGACCCCTCGAAGGCGGTGGTCGCGATGCGGTCGGCGGCGGACTCCGCCAAGGGCTTCGGCGAGAGCGTGTGGAGCCGGGTGGTCGAGGCCACCGAGGCATTCCGCAAGGTCGACGTCGACGGTGACGGCGAACCCGAGGAGGCGCGTGCCGTGACGGCGGTGAAGTCCGCGGGGGCCGCCACGGGCGCGGCGGTCGGAGGGGCTGCCCGTGCCGCCGCCGCCAAGGCCGGCGACGCGGCGGGTGCCATCGGAGGGCTGATCAAGCGAGCCACGCCCTCGCGGACCAGGACGCAGGCGGGAGGCGAGCCCGCCCCCGGCGAGTAGTGCCGGGGCATGCCCGGCATCGTCCCCTCTGGCCAGGACGCCCTCACGCCGTGAGCACGTCCTCGCCCACCACGGGAATCCCGTACGCGCGAGCCTTGCTTGCCTTACCCGACTGCGACGCGGGATCCTTTGCCACGACGGCCCGCACGCCCTTCTTGACGCCGGGCCACACCACCAGCCCGCGCGACTGCGCGATCGCGGTGAGTTCGCGCTTGCGGTCCATCGACATCCCGGTAAGTACCACCATGTCACCCGCGTGCAGCTCTACCTGGGTCGATGCGGTCGCCACTCGGGAGGCCGCATCCGCGAGCAGCGCCTCGACCTCAAGGTCCTGCAGTTCCAGCAGGGAGGCAAGCTGGATGACCGCGGCCTGCTCGTCGGCGCTGAAGATGGCGTCCTCGCACGCAAGGTCCACCACACCCAGGAGGTACTTGCGGTGGAGGACCGCGACATCGTGCACGCCGAGTCCCAGCGCTCCCGCGAGTCCCTCGAGCGCGCGGCGCTCAGGCGTGGAGATCCTTCGATCGAGCAGTACGCGATCGAGCAGGTCGAGGTACTCGTCGCCGCCCGGGACGTCCGAGTGCGCGGTTGCTGCGAGGCGTCGCGTCACGTCCGCGAGCAGGCTGCTTCCTGGGGACGATGCCCCTCTCGGGACCGCCCGCGTGGCCAGTCGCGGGGGCGTGGGCCAGGCGATCGACTCTCCGAAGGCGAGCCACTGGTCCCACACGTCCCGCCGGGGCGAGCGTTCCATGTAGGCGGCGAGCAGGGAGGCGGTGGCCGTCGCGTCCGCCAGTGCGGCGTGGGCATTGTCGAGCGGGATGCCAAAGTGGTCGCAACACGCGCTGAGCTTGGCCGGTGCGCCGAACTCACGCGCCATGCGCATCGTGCACAGCGTCATGTCGCGGGTGAGGTCCAGCGGCCAGCCGGCGCGCGCATACTCGGCCGTGAGGAACGACGCATCGAACGCGCTGTTGTGCGCGACGAGGACTCGTCCCGCGAGCATGCCCGTGAGGTCGCCGGCGATCTGGCCGAATGTGGGCGCGAGACGCGCGTCCCTGGCGTCGATTCCGTGGATGTGCTGCGCGCCCAGGTCGCGCTGGGGATTGATCAGCGTCGTGTACGAGTCCTCCCGCTTGCCTTCTGGGTCGACGAGCACGACCGCGATCTCGCAGACGCGGTCGGAGTGGTTGTATGCGAAGCCGGTGGTCTCCAGATCGACGACGGCGAATCCGGCCATTCCAGCCCCCTCAGCGTGTGGTGCCCGATAGGGCGAGAATAGCGGGGGAGTTATCCCCAAGGCTGTCCGTCGCGCGCGGGGCTTGATAAGTTGGGCTTATGAGCCTCGAGTCCGAGTACCGCGACGCGCGACGCGACGAGGCGACTGCGCGCGTGCGTCGCATCCTCGTCCTGCGGGCGATGGCGGCAACTGGGATGTCGCAGCGTGAGATCGCCGCCACCCTAGGAATCTCGCAGCCTGCGGTGAGCCAGCAACTGAAGTCGGCTCCTGCACTCGATGGCGTTCATCCACGCGAGCTGCTGGCGGCGGCGACGCCGGTGATCAAGGCACTCGCGGCCGAGCGAGGCTACGCACGACTTGCGGTCTTCGGGTCGGTTGCACGCGGAGTTGCCACAGAGCAGTCCGACATCGACCTCCTGGTCCAGGCGCCCGAGGGGACGTCGTCGCTGGAGTTCGTGGGCTTTCGACAACTCCTGGTCGACATACTTGGACGGGAGATTGACCTGGTCGATTATGGAGGGATTCGCCCCGGAATCGACGACGATGTCACTCGTGAAGCCGTGCCGCTGTAATGCACCTGCGCGCCGCGAAGGAGATCCTCCACATGGAGGCGTGGCTCCACCGCGCGGAGGAGATCGTCGCGCGCGGACCCGATGCGTACCACTGCGACGACATCCTTCAGGAGGCTGGGGACTCGCTCATGATCAAGCTCGGTGAGTCCGCCAACCGGCTTGCGCGGCTTGGCGTGGTCGCGCCGCCAGGGGTCGATTGGGCCCTGGCCATCGCCAACCGCAACTTCGTCGTCCATCAATATGACCAGATCAACCGGTCGATGACGTGGGCGACGCTGGCCACTGACCTGCCCAGGTGGAGGGTCGCGCTCGCGCCGTTGATCGCTGCCGCAGCCGCGGAGATCCGACGTTCTCCTCCGTAGCGCGCGGGCAACTGACCTGCTGGCTACGTCACTGGGCCCGTGCGCACGCCGACGCGATCATCACCACGGAGATCCGCGGCGCCGCTGACCTCACAGCGACCTTCCACGCGGCGTCGGCGACCGGCTGAACGGTCTCGTAGTGGCGCGGTGGGAGGCGTGCCCAAAGAGCTCGAGGGCCGGGGCTTCGCCCCGGCGGCGGTCACGCATCGACTACTCATCGCTCTTCACATTGACGACTGAGGGTCGCCCACATCGACGACTGGGCAGGCTCGGTGCGCGACATTCCGAGTACTGCCGGTGCTGAACTTGACGATGTGCTGGCGCGCTGGCGCCGCGCTCGTCAGCGCCGACACCGTCGACGCTGCCGCCGCCAGCCTGCGCGGCTTCGTGCGCAGCGTCGACGCCGAAGAGCCGGTGCTCACGGTGATCACCGGCACTGGTCAGTCAGACCGGTGGGCGGATGGGGTCACTGTGGTCGCGATCGGCGCCTTCGGTCCATGACGAGGGCGCGCGCCGCCGAGCGACTGGGTTCGCGGCGCATCGTCCCGCGCTACCGGCCTGTCACACCCGTGCGCCACAATGGCGACCGTGCCAGCGACCGCACGCGCCCTGCGCCTCCTCCAACGTCTCGAGGAGGATGCCGCGTGGCGCCTGCTGCGCGCCGACAACGCCGCGATCGTTGCCGCACTCCTCAAGGAACACCTCGACGGCGACGCGAATAGGCGCGATGCCGAGGACCTCTACGAACGCATCGATGCCGATCTCGACGACCTGCGCACCCACGGGCTGAGCCTGCCGCAGACGGCGCAGGCCTACGTCAAGGCGTGGCGCGACGCCGGGTTCCTGGTCCGCCGGACCACCCCCGACACGCGCACCGAGACTCTCGAGCTGTCCGGCGCGGGCCTGGCGGCGTTGCGCTTCTTGGAGTCGCGCGACGCGCCGCGCCGGTCGCTCACAGAGTCGCGCCTCGCGAGCCTGTCGGCGCAGTTGCGCCAACTCGCGATCGACACCGATCCCTCCTCTGAGCGCAGGCTCGCGCGCCTGCGAGAGGAGCGCGCCGCGATCGACGCACGCATCGCCGCCATCGAGGAGGGTCGGGACGATGCCCTGGCGGGGGAGCGCGCGACGGAGCGAGTTCAGGACCTGTTGGCTCAAGCGGCCGAGGTCCCCGACGACTTTGCGCGCGTTCGCACCGAGTTCGAGCAGCTCAACACCCTGTTGCGGCGGCGGATCCTCGAGTCGGGGGAGTCCCAACGGGAAGTGCTCGACGACGTGTTCCGCGGTGTGGACCTCATCGCGGAGTCCGACGCGGGACGCTCGTTCGCGGGCTTTTCGGCGCTCGTGCTCGATCCCGCGCTGGGCACGGCCTTCGAGGAGGACGTGCGCCATGTGCTCGAACGCGACTTCGCCCGCGCGCTTAGCATCGCCGAGCGGCGCGCCCTGCGAGAGTTCCTCACGACCCTCAAGGACCGCAGCGCCGAGATTCACGACGTGATCACGCAGTTCGCGCGCGGCCTGCGACGCTACGTGCGCTCACAGGACTACCAGCGTGATCGCGTGCTTCGCGGGCTGATCCAGGAGGCACTGGGCGAGGCGAGGGAGTCGGCGTCCGCGATCAAGCCGTGGGCGCAGCTGGGCGTGGAGCTCGCGCTCACCCACGTCGAGATCCGCAGTGCCGGTGCCCTCACCCTCCACGACCCGGCCGAGATGAACGCGCCGCGCGAGGTCGAGGCCCACGCGGGTGAGGTCGCTGACCTCGCCGCGCTGCGCGCGCTGGCGCGCGCCACGGAGATCGACTTCGACGAGCTCACGAATGATGTCAACGCCGCCCTCGGCCGTGCCCGCGCACACGACGCCACGGCCGTCGTGTCGGTGGGGGACGTGCTTGCGGTGAACCCCGCTACCCAAGGCGTCGCGAGCGTGGTCGGGCTCCTCGCGCTCGCTGCGCGCTGGGGCATCGTCCCTGCCGAAGCCGAGCCAGAGGAACTCCACTGGACCGGTGCCGACGGCGCCCGCCGCCGCGCCCGCGTCGCCCGCCACGTCTTCACCGGAAGGATCCCATGAGCCAGGCCGAGCAGGACCCCACGTCGCCTCTCACTCCCGATCTCACTGCGGCGGGCGAGGCCTTCAACGCGCGGCCGCGGCTGTGGCCGGGCGACACCGGCACGCTCGTCGATGGCTCGCGGCGCGCGCTGCTGTCCCTGGTCCGTGGCCCGTACCTGTCGCGCGACCGCGAGCCCCAGAACTGGGCGGCGCTGCTCGCCGACGTGACGGAGATCCGTTCCCGTCTCAACGACCTCTTCCTGGACCTGGTGCTCGACACCGACGCCGAGGTGGCGTTCGTGAGGTCGGTGGCGGGGGAGGGGAACGATGCCCCGGTCGCGGTGCGTTCGAGGTCGCTGACGTACCTCGACACGGTCATGCTGCTGGCATTGCGACAGCGGCTCATCCACGACGACGGTCACGGCCGCGTGATCGTGGGACAGGACGAGCTCTACGAGGAGCTCCAGGTGTTCCGCACCCCCGACCGCGACGAGGCCGACTTCGTCAAGCGGCTGAACTCCTCGTGGGGCACCATGGTGACCAGCCTGCGCGTCCTGCACACCGTCGAGGAGGGGAGGGCGGAGATCTCGCCGGTGGTGCGGCTGCTCATCGATGCGGACCGCGTGCGCGAGCTGCGCGCGGCGTTTGAGTCCGTGCGCGAGGAGGAGCGATGACCGCCGAACTCGATCTGGGGCTGGGGCTTGCGAACGCGGCGCGGCATCCGCAGTGGCGGCTCGCGCGCGTCGAACTCGTTAACTGGGGAACGTTCGATGGCCACCATGGTGTGGACGTGGCACGCGAAGGTCACCTCTTCACGGGCGCCTCCGGATCGGGCAAGTCCTCGATCCTGGACGCGATCGCCGCCGTGCTCACTCCTGACAAATGGATCACCTTTAATGCGGCCGCCCTTGACCAGGGTGCGGGCCGCGAGGACCGCAGCCTGGTCAGTTACGTGCGCGGAGCGTGGAGCAAGGAGGCGGACGAGTTCGAGGACCGCACGGTCTCCTCGTACCTGCGCGGGGGCGCCACGTGGTCGGGCATCCTGCTGCGCTTCGAGGACCTGGAGTCGGAGCCGGTCACGCTCGTGCGACTGTTCCACGCGCGCGGCACGGGCACCGACAAGAAGGCGGTCAGCGATGCGTGCGTGATCACGCGCGGGCGCGAGGGACTGCTCGACTTCAGGGATTACGCGGCTCGCGGCCTCGAGGTGCGCCAGCTGAAGGCTGCGCTCAGTCCCGTGGTGGTGACGTCAGGGGGCTCCCACGGCGGGTTCTACGCGAGAATGCGGACGCTACTGGGCATTTCCAGCGACAACGCACTCAAGTTGCTCCACAAGACCCAGGCCGCCAAGAACCTGGGCACCCTCGACACGCTGTTCCGCCAGTTCATGCTCGACCTGCCGCGCACGTTCGAGCGTGCGGACAACGCCGTCGAGCAGTTCGGTGAGCTGCGCGAGGCCTACGAACACGTGGTGGACCTGCGCCGCCAGGCCGATCACCTGCGGGTCGCGGTGGATGCAGCCGGTGACTTCGCCGAGGCCTCCGCGACGGTGGTCGAGGCTGAGCGGCTGGGTGAGCTGGTCCAGCGCTACGCGGACCAGGTCAAGCGGGATCTGGCGGAGCAGGCGCTGCACGATGCCGAGGTGGCCTTCGCGACCACCGCCCAGGACGTGGAGCGCACCCGTGCGACCGCGAGCGAGGCGCACGGCGCGTGGGATGCCGCGCGCATAGCGGCGGCGCGGATGGGCGGCACTGAGGCCACCCAGTTGCGCGCGCGCATCGAGGATGCGTCGCGGCGGGTGGGAGAGGTCGCGGCGGAGCACGAGCGTTTTGCGGCGCGGCTGCGCGCGTCGGGGATCGATGTGCCCGGCTCGGCGGCCGAGTTCTCCGAACTTGTCGTGGCCGCGCGGCGCGAGCTGGAGGAGCCGCCGCCCTCGGCCATCGAGTACGGACTTCACGACGCACACTCCGCCGCGCGGCGTGCCGTCGACCATCTGGTCACGGAGCTGGACGCGCTGAGGCACCGCCGCTCCAACCTCGACGCCGGACTCTTGCGGGTGCGCGAATGGATCGCGGGCGAGGTCGGGGTGCCGGAGGGCTCGCTGCCGTTCGCGGGCGAGCTCATCGACGTGCGCGACGAGCATCGGGAATGGAGGGGCGCCATCGAGCGGGTGCTGGCGCCGCTGTCCACCGCGCTCCTGGTGCGGGCCGACATGATGAGCGCGGTGCGCCGCCTGGTCGACGGCAGGCACCTGGGCGTGCGCCTGGTCCTCGAGGAGGTCCCGCTCGAGGTGGAGGCCCCGCCCCGGGTGTCCGATCCCTCCTCGCTGGTGCACAAGGTGACCGTCGCGGACGGTCCCTATGCGGCCTACCTCAATCGGCGCATCGGTCGGGATTTCGACGTCGCATGCGTCGACGGGCCCGACGGGCTCGCTGCCGTCGCGCGCGGCGTGACGCGCGCCGGGCTCTACAAGCGTTCCTCGCATCGCTACGAGAAGAACGACCGCCACGCCGTGGATGACCGTGCGACGTGGGTGCTGGGCGGCTCCAACGACGCCAAGGTCGAGGTGCTGCAGGAGCGTCTGGGCGCCGCGCGCCGCGAGCTGGCCGCGCGCGAGGCGGCGGTCGCCTCCGCGGACCGGGCCCGTCAGGTGGTGCTCGAGCGCCGCCGCACCCTCGAGGACGTGGCCGCCATGGAGTACTCGCGCCTCGATGCTGACCAGGCGCGACGCGCGGTCGAGGCGTTGCGCCGCGAGCTCGAGACTCTCGTGAGGCCCGACAGCGACCTCGACCGAGCGTTGCAGCATGAGCGCGAGGCGCAGGCCTCCTACGAGGAGCTTCTGGTGGTCGCGCGTGCCGCCGAGACCGCGCACCTGCGCGCGGAGAGCGAGCGCGACCGCTACGCCCACATCCTTGCGACCGTCGCCGAGGTCGATGCTCTCGACCCCGGCGACGCCGCGGCGGTGGACGCCCGGTTCGCGGCGGTGCGGCGATCACGCTCGATCGACACGATTGACCGCACGGCGAATGAGGTGGGCGCGGCCTTGGCGCGCGAGGTGAAGGAGGCCCAGGGCAGGGTGCGCGCCGCCGAGTCGCGGTTTGTCGCACAGGCAGCCACCTACAAAGCGACCTGGCCCGCACAGGGGGCCGACCTTGCCGCCGACATCGCGGACCGCGCGGGCTTCTCAGCGTTGCTCGACGGGATTGTCGCGCGGGGTCTTCCCGACCACGAGGGCAACTTCCAACGGCTGCTGCGGGAGCGTTCGCGCGACACGCTCATCCACCTGCGGGACGAGATCCTGGGCGCGCCCCGCCGTGTCGAGGAGCGCGTCGAACCCGTCAATGCGTCGCTGCTGCGGTCGCCGTTCGATGCGGGCAGCCACCTCGAGATCAGGGTCAAGACACGCCGCACGGGCGAAGTGGAGGACTTCCTCGCGGACCTTCGTGCGGTGGTCGACGGGACGTGGGCGGAGGAGACACTCGCTTCCGCCGAGAAGCGCTTTGCAGTCCTGCAGCGGGTGATGACTCGGCTCGGGTCCTCGCAGTCCGCCGATCGCGCGTGGCGCGCCAGGGTGCTCGACACCCGCGAGCACGTGACGTTCCTGGCGCGGGAGCTCGAGGCGGACGGCACGGTGAGGTCGGTCCATGACTCCTCCGCGGGACTGTCGGGCGGGCAACGTCAGCGGCTCGTGGTGTTCTGCCTGGCAGCGGCCCTGAGGTATCAGCTCGCGTCCGAGGACGAGTCGGTGCCGCGCTACGGGACCATCGTCCTCGACGAGGCCTTCGACAAGTCCGACTCCACCTACACGCGCATGGCCATGGACATCTTCGTCGAGTTCGGCTTCCACATGGTCCTCGCGACGCCCCAGAAGCTGCTGCAGACGCTTGAGCCCTATCTGGGGGCCGTGACGTCGGTGTCGAATCCGTCGCGCCGGGCCTCGAGCATGGCGCACGTGCGGTTCGAAACGGAGGGGGAGTGAGCGCCCCCGTGACGCCTCTTGATGTCGCGACCCGGGCATCGTCCCTCTATGCGCGCGAGGCGCGGGGCTGGGCGGCGGCGGCCGCGCCGTGGCCGGTGCTCGAGCTGCCACTGCGCCCGCCAACGGAACGTGCGGCGCTGGACGACCTCGAGGCAGCCCGCGCGTGGGTCGCGCGGTGGCGGACGGCCGATGTGGAGTGGCCCGTGTCCGTGGAGTGGGGCGTGCGGAACTGGGCGCGCGTGGGCGCGCAGGAAGTTCCCGTGCGCGTGCGCGTCGAGGGGGCCGATGCTGTGGTCTTGGTCGCGTCGCGTGCCCGGCAGGCGGTGGGGGACGAGTGGGCGGTGATGCGGTCGCGATGCGTGGATCTGCGGGCGTCGTTGATGCCGCTGGCCGACGACTCTGCGGCGGTCGAGACGGCGCTGCGCCGGCATGCGGGTTCCGTTGCACTCTTGCCCGCGGCGGACTTTGCGGTGCTGGCCGACGTGGTCATGTGGCTCGCAGAGAATCCGGTGTCCGGGCGTCGCGTGCGGTCGCTGCCCATTCGCGGGATCGACACGAAGTGGCTGGAGCGTCATCGAGGCATGGTGACGGGGCTGGTATCGGCGGTGACGGGCAGGTCTGGGCTGGGGTTGCTGGGCGCGCCGGTGCTGGTGCGCCTGCGCGTGCTCGATCCCGCGCTCGCGGTGGGCGGACTGCGCGACGTGACCGCTCCGGTGGGGGAGGTGGCTGGGCTCGAGGTGGCGCCGCGCGTGGTTCTAGTGACGGAGAATCTCGAGACGCTGCTCGAGCTTCCCGATCTTGACGGGGTGATCGCGTTTCACGGAGCGGGCTACGCAGTCGACGCTCTTGCCGCGATTCCGTGGCTCCGGCGTGCGCGGGTGCTCTATTGGGGGGACCTGGACTCGCAGGGGTTCGCGATTCTCAACCGGGCACGTGCGGCGGGGCTCGAGGCCGCGTCGCTGTTGATGGACACCTCGACGCTTGTGGCGTACCGCGACCTGTGGGTGCGCGAGCCGGTGCCCTTCACGGGCGAGCTGGGGTTGCTCAGCGGGGCCGAACTTTCCACGCTCGCGGAGTTGCGGCGCCACGGTGGGGTGCGGCTCGAGCAGGAGCGGATCCCGTGGGACGTGGCGCTCGCCACGCTGCGGGCTGCCGTTTCCGCGCTTGTGGATTGAGTTCTGCCTGCTATTTCTGTGACTTTGCGCGGGGCGGCGTCCGTTTTGTCGTGATTGTCTGACCCTGTGTGTTGACTGTTCTTATGGAACTTTCCCTCGCTGCCGTGGCCGCCGATGTGGCCGATGCTGTGGCTGGGTTGCGCGTGTTTGAGGGGCGGGAGTTGGGCTCGTTGTCGGATGCGGAGGTGGTGTCTCTGCAGGGCACGGTGGCGCGTCTGGCTCGTGTGGTGGAGGTGCCGGTCGCGATGGTGGCGGGGGAGGTGGCGCGGAGGTCTTCTCCCGAGGTCGGCGGCGGCCTGGCCCGTAAGCAGGGGTTTCGTAATGCGGTGGCGATGGTGGCTGCGGGGATGGGTGGGACGCGGGGTGGGGCGCGTGATCTGATCGCCGCCGGGACGCTGCTCAATGCTGACGGTGACGGTGACGGTGCTCGCTCGCGGGGTGCGGTGGTGGCTGACGCGTTCGCGGCGGGTGAGGTGTCGGCGGCGAAGGCGGCACTGGTCAGTGAGGTCCTTGCCCAGTGTTCCGGTGAGGGACGTGACGGTGAACGCGCCGAGGTGGAGCAGGCGCTGGTCGTGAAGGCGAGGAAGGTGTCGCTGGAGGATCTGCGTCACGCCGGTCGCCAGGTTCTTGCCTCGTGGGATGCGGATCACACGCTCGAGCGTGAACAACGCGTCCACGAAGCCAGGTTTCTGCATTTCAAGGAGACCGTGGATGGGATGGTCGCCGTCAACGGGCTCCTTGATCCTGTCTGCGCGGCGCCGTTGATCGCGTTCCTGGATGCCCGGGTACGGGCAGGGTTCGCCCACAAGCGCGATGCCGGTGACACGTCGCGTGATCCGCGGGAGGCCGGTTGGATGCGTGTTGACGCCCTGGCGGACTTGGCCAGGCACGGCCTGCGCTGCACCCAGCCCGGCACGGCGGCATCGACGACCGTGGTGGTGCGCGTGTCGGAAGAGGCACTACGGACCGGGCTGGGGGTAGGGGACTGTGACTCGATGGCGACACCCCTGACCGCGAAGCAGTTGAGGCTGATGGCGGTGGACGCCCAGATCCTGCCGATGGTGTGCGGCGGCGACTCGCTACCCATGGATCTGGGCCGCGCGGTGCGGTTCTTCACGCCTGCGCAACGCCTCGCACTGATCGAACGCGACGGGGGATGCGCCTTCTGTCACGCCCCGGCGGCGTGGTGCGACGCACACCACGTCAACGAATGGGACCGCGACCACGGTGAAACCAACCTGCGCGACGGGCTGATGCTGTGTACCCGCTGCCACCATCGACTCCACGACGACGGCTGGACCGTCCGCACGTCGGCCACCGAAGTGTGGTTCATCCCACCAGCATCGGTCGACCCCACCCGCACCCCCATCCAGGGAGGCA
>NZ_BAABRR010000012.1:0-97812 GCF_039545075.1 Demequina sediminis
GGGGGGGGGGGGGGCGGGGGGGGGGGGGGGGGGGGGGGGGGGGGGGGGGGGGGGGGGGCCCCCCCCGCCCCCCGGGCGATGGGGGGCGGCCCCCGCGGGGCCCCCCCCCCTTCTGCGACGATTCGTGCTACTCGCCCGCGGGCTGTGCCTGAGCCGGCGCGGCTCCCTCGCCCGAGCCGCCACCCGAGCGGCGGCGACGACGGTTGCGGTTGCGGCGCGGCGCGGCCTCGCCCTCGGCGGACTCCGCACGAGGAGCGCGGGGCTCACGGGGCTCGCTGGTGCCCTCGCCCGAGGAGTCGCTCGCGCCCGAGCGGCGACGCTCGCCGCCGCGGCCACCGTCACGACCACCACGGCCGCCGTCGCGACCGCCGCGGCCACCGTCGCGACCGCCCGACGCGGGCTTCTTGCCCGTCTCACCGAGGTCCTCGAGGGTCTCCGCCTCGAGTCCGGCGCGCGTGCGCTGGTCGCGGGGCAGGCGTCCCTTGGTGCCGGCCGGGATGTCCAGGTCCTCGTACAGATGCGGCGAGGAGGAGTACGTCTCCTGCGGCTCGGGGTAGCCGAGGTCGAGCGCCTTGTCGATGAGGGACCAGCGCGGGAGGTCGTCCCAGTCCACAAACGTTACGGCGGTGCCGGTCTTGCCCGCGCGGCCCGTACGGCCGATGCGGTGGAGGTACGTCTTCTCGTCCTCGGGGCACTGGTAGTTGACCACGTGGGTGACGTCCTCGACGTCGATGCCGCGCGCCGCGACATCGGTCGCCACGAGGATGTCGATCTTGCCGGTGCGGAACGCACGCAGGGCCTGCTCGCGGGCGCCCTGGCCCAGGTCGCCGTGGATCGCCCCGGCTGCGAAGCCGCGCTCGCGCAGGTCATCGGAGACCTTGGCAGCGGTGCGCTTGGTGCGCGCGAACACCACGGTGAGGCCGCGGCCGTTCGCCTGCAGGAGTCGTGCGAGCACCTCGACCTTGTCGAGGGCGTGGGCGCGGTAGACCACCTGCTTGATGGCCTTGACGGTCGCGCCGTCGTCGTCGGGGTCGGCCGCACGGATGTGCGTGGGCTGGGTCATGTAGCGGCGCGCGAGGCTCACGACGGCACCCGGCATGGTCGCGGAGAAGAGCATGGTGTGGCGCGAGGCGGGCGTCGCGGACAGCAGCTTCTCGACGTCGGGAAGGAAGCCCAGGTCGAGCATCTCGTCGGCCTCGTCGAGCACCACGGTGCGCACGTAGCGGAGGTCGAGGTGACCCTGGTTGAGGAGGTCGATCAGGCGGCCCGCGGTGCCCACGATCACGTCGGCACCCTTCTGGAGCGCCTCGATCTGGGGCTCGTATGCGCGGCCTCCGTAGATCTGCACGATCCTCACGGCGCGCTTGCGCGATGCCATCTCGAGGTCGCCGGCCACCTGCACGGCGAGCTCACGCGTGGGGGCGACGATCAGCACCTGGGGCTTGCCCTTGGCCTCGCCGAGGGCCTCGTAGGCCTCCTCGCCGGGGGCCGCCGTGCGCTGCAGCGCGGGGATGCCGAATCCCAGCGTCTTGCCGGTGCCGGTCTTGGCCTGGCCGATGATGTCGTGTCCAGCGAGGGCCACGGGAAGGGTCATCGCCTGAATCGGGAAGGGGGCGACGATCCCCTTCTCGGCGAGGGCCTCGACGATTCTCGGGTCGACGTCGTAGTCGGCGAAGGTGGTGTCGGACTTCTGCATGCTGGCATGCGTCTCGGTCATGATGCTCCGATGATTTCGTGGGCGCGTGGCGCCGTAAGGCGGGCAGCCGATCGCGAATCATCTTCAGAGCGGCTCGTCGCTGTCTTCAGCGGTACCGCGTTTCACATGACGACCGGTCAGCCCCGGGTCGGTAGCCAGTGTACCGGCCAGGGCTGACGTCGCGGTAGGTCCGTGCGGCGTGTGCCTCAGGCGCCGAAGCCGACGCGGCGCTTGGTCTCCTCGCCGATGTCCACATAGCCGAGCGCGCTCGCGGGAATGACGACGCGCCGACCCTTGGCGTCGGTGAGGTCGAGCGTGCCGCCCTGGACGGCCTCGGCGACCGCCTTGGCGACCGCGTCCGAGGTCATGTCCGTGTCGATCGCGATCTCACGCGAGACGTTCTGAATGCCGATCCTGATCTCCACGGTGCGCTCCAATGCTTAGCGTGCTGCTCTCCGCCCTTATCCTAGGGCGATGACTCGGCGCTCCGGAGGCCTGTTCGCGGGCAGGGGAATCGCCCTTCCCGGCCTCGCGGTGACCGTCGTGACGGTCATCGTCGCGTTCGCGCTCGGGCTCGGCACAGGGTGGCTCTCGGGCTACGTCCCCGACGCCTACCGCGCGTGGCGCGAGGGCCCGTCGCCGTCCCCCTCGCCGTCGGTCAGCGCGAGCCCCGAGGTCGACGTCTCGCTGCCGCCCCTCGAGCCCATCACCAGGGAGTTGGATGAGGACGATGCCGCGGCCGGGGTGGTGACGACCGCCGTGGTGACGCGCGGTGCGGGCACGTTCAGCTCGATTCCCGGCATCACCGCCGAGGTCGACGACGCGGGACCCGTGCGCTACGTCAGGATCGACGTCGAGGACGGCGTGACCCTCGACAACGTGGCGCTCGTCGACTACGTCATGACCACCCTCAACGATCCTCGCGGCTGGGGTTCCGCCGGCCGCCTGCAGTTCGTGTTGACCGAGGGCGCGGCCGACATCCGCATCGTCTTCGCGAGCCCGCACACGGTCGTGTCCCGGTGTCCCGATCCCCACATTCCCGCCACCCTGAGTGGGGGCTCGGCCACCCCCGAGCCCAGCGCCTCGGCGACGCCCATGCCCAGCGCATCGGCCTCTCCTGCCGTGACGGTGCCGTGTGCCGTTCAGGGAATCGTGCCCATCTCCGTCTACGACTGGACCGCGGGACTCGCGACCTACGGCGACAACCGATCGCAGTCGCGCGTCCACCTGCTCAATCACGGCGTGGGTCACGTGCTCGGGGAGCCGGACGTCGCGTGCGAGTCCGGCCGTGCGTCCGTCATGGTGGACCAGTCGCAGCCTCTTCCCGAGGGCTGCCAGGTCAACGAGTGGCCGTTCCCCGACGCGGACACGTCCGGCTGATTCCGCGCCGCGCGCCGGGCGCAGGCGTGGCGTCGGCCTCGGTGTCGGACCCCTCTGATGGGATGTGGACATGACGTCACCCGGGGGAGCAGCGCTGCGATTGCTGGCGCCCGCGGCCCCTCGGGAGGTGCCGGAGCTCGACGGCAGGCAGGCCGCCGCCCTCGAGGATGCGCTCGCCGATCGCGTGCCAGGCGACCCGGGTCACCTCGTGATCGTGGGTGCGCCCGGATCGGGGAAGACCACTGTCGCCGCGCGCATCGCCGTGGAGGCCGTGCGGCGCGGGACGGACGTGTCGCGTGTGCTCGTGATGGCGGCCACCCGCACGACGGCCGCCCGGCTGCGGGACCGCGTCTCTCTCGCGCTGGACCGCCCCGTGGGTGCGCCCGTCGTGCGCACCGCCGCCTCGACGGCGCACGCGATCCTGTCCGCCGAGTCCGCGGCCCACGGCGAGCCGCCTCCCGTGCTCGTCACGGGTGCGGAGCAGGACCAGATCCTGCGCGAGTTGCTCGAGGGGCACGCGAGTGGCAGGGGCGCCGCGCCCGACTGGGCGGGTGTGATTCCCCCAGAGGCGACGCTGCTGCCCGGCTTCCGGGCCGAGCTGCGGGACCTTCTCATGCGCGCGAGCGAGGGGGGCCTCACTCCCGACCGCCTCGCGGCGCTCGGCCGCGCGACCGAGCGACCCGAGTGGGTCGCCGCGGCCTCGGTCATGGACGAGTACGACGCTGTCCTCGGGTGGCGATCGATGACCCAGGATCAGGGTGCGCGCTTCGATCCCGCGGTCGTGGTGGCGCAGGCGGCCGATGCCCTTGCCGGGTGGGATGCCGAGCTCGCGAGGCCGTCGTGGGACCTGGTGATCGTCGACGATGCGCAGGAGCTCACCGCGGCGGGAGTGGGCCTGGTGCGCGCCATCGCCGAGGGCGGTGCGCGGATCGTGCTGGTGGGCAATGCGGACCAGGCGGTGCAGGGCTACCGGGGCGCGCTGCCGACCGCACTCGCGGATGCGGTAGCGCCCGCGCCGCGAGGCCTGGGCGCGGGCCTCGCGCGGCTCGGGCCTGGGCATCGCCAGCGTGAGGCGCTGTCCGCCGTGACGTCCGCCGTGGTCGCGAGGATCGGCACCTCGGGTGTCGGCTCGGCGCGGGAGAGGGGAACCTGGGACCTTGCGGACGGCGAGGTGGAGGTGCTGACCGCGGCGCATCGCCATGCGCACTCGCGTGCGGTGGCCGACGCCTTGCGCCGCGCGCGCCACGGTCTCGACGGACCGCCCACGCCGTGGAGCGAGATGGTGGTGATCGCGCGGTCGACCGCCCGGCTTCGCGAGTTGCGTGCCGACCTCGCGGCGGCCGACATCCCATGCGAGACGCTGGGAGACGGCGCGGCGCTCCATGCCGAGCCTGCCGTGGCGCCCCTGCTGACCCTGATGCGCAGGGCCGCCGAGTCCGCGCGCGGCGGCGCGTCTCCGTGGGAGGAGCACGAGGTGATGGCCCTGCTCGGCTCGCGCTTGGTGGGCCTCGACCCGGTCGCGCTGCGACGACTCCGGCGCGCGCTGGTCAAGGAGGAGCGGCTGGGGGGCGGGTCGCGAGGCTCCGCGGAACTGCTGGTCGAGGCCATCACGGACCCCGCCCGCTGGGCTACGCTGGCGACCCCGGACGCCCGGCTCGCGGAGCGCGCCTCCGCGGCGCTGCGCGCGGGCACCGAGGCCGCGCGGGACGGCACGCCGGCCACCGTCGCGTGGGCCGTGTGGAACGCGCTCGGAGTGGCCGAGGAGTGGCGCGCGGCGGCGCTCGCGGGATCGGCCCGCGACGACTCGGACCTTGATGCCGTTGTCGCGGTGATGAAGGCGGCGGCGCTGTACGTCGAGCGGATGCCGTCGGCCTCCGTCGAGTCCTTCGTCGATCACCTCGAGGGGCAGGACTTCGCGGCCGACTCCCTGGGGGCGCGGGCGCGCGTGCGGGACGCCGTCGCGTTCTGCACGCCGGCCTCCGCCGCGGGGCGCGAGTGGGAGGTTGCGGTGGTCGCGGGTCTGGAGGAGGGCGTGTGGCCCGACACGCGGCTTCGCGACGCCGTGCTCGGCGCGCAGCATCTCGCGGAGATCCTCGCCGGCCGCGCGGAGGCCGTGCCGCTGCCCGCGGCGGCACGTGCGGACTCCGCACGCGTGGCGCGGCGTGCGGTGATCGACGACGAGACCCGCTCCTTCGCCGTGGCGGTGTCGCGGGCGCGCCGGCGTCTGGTCCTCACGTGCGTCGACGGAGAGGAGCAGCGGCCCTCGCGATACGTCGCGTGGGCGAGCGTCGCCGCCGCGGTTGAACCGCAACCGGCCGAGCTCGATCGCCGCATCGCCGACCTCCGCGGCGCGGTCGCGGCGGTGCGCGTGGGTGCGCTCTCGGCGCGCGACGCGACGCGGGCCGCCCACGTCGAGACCCTGGCGAGGCTCGCGCGGCAGGGCGTGGCGGGCGCCGACCCCGGTCAGTGGCACGGCGTCCCCGAGTGGTCGAGCCAGTCCGGAATGTGGCACGACGGACAACCCGTGCGGGTGTCGCCGTCGCGCCTCGAATCGCTCGAGCGATGCCCGCTGCGGTGGGCGGTTGAGACCGTGGGCGGCACCGCGGAGGCGGGAGAGAAGCAGGTGCTCGGCACCGTCATCCACGAGATCGCGGCCGCGCTCCCGCACGGCACCGCGCCCGAGCTCGCGCGTGCGCTCGACGAGAGGTGGGGCGAGGTCGGTGGCACCGACACCTGGCCCGATCGCGTGCTGCGAGAGCGGGCCGACTCCATGATCAGGCGGCTGGGCGCATACGTCGCCTCCTCGGCCGCGTCCGCGGTCGAGGTCGAGCAGCCGTTCGCCGTCGAGATCGACCGTGCGGTTGTCGCGGGCAGCGCCGATCGCGTCGAGACGCGCGACGGCGTCACGAGGATCGTCGACCTCAAGACGGGAGCGTCCGCTCCGAGTGCCGCCGAGGCCGCGCACCACGCGCAGCTGGCGATGTATCAGCTGGCCGCCGCGCACGGGGCGTTCCCCGGGGTCGATCACGCTGACGGCGCGGCGCTCGTCTACGTGGGTGGCACCTCCAAGGGGCCCACGCTGCGGGAGCAGCCGGCGATCGACGTCGAGGCGACGACGGCGCGGCTCGCCGAGGCCGTGGAGGTCATGGTGGCGGCGGAGTTCGAGGCGCGGCAGAACGACCTGTGCGGGCACTGTCCCGCGCGTCGCTCATGCCCCGCGTGGGCGACGGGTCGCCAGGTGACGGACTCGTGAGCGCCGAGGACGGCGTGGTGGACGGCATGGTGGACGGTGTCGTGGCCGGGCGCGGGCGCGACGTCGGAGACCTCGCGGAGATCGTCACCCCTGGACGCCCGCCCACGGAGGAGCAGGCCGCGATCATCGGCGCGGGGCTCGACCCCATGCTCGTCGTCGCCGGGGCGGGATCGGGCAAGACAGAGACCCTGTCGCTGCGCATCGTCTACCTGCTCGATCATGCGCAGCGCCTGTTCGGCACGCCCATCTCTCCCGACGAGATTCTGTGCCTCACGTTCACGCGCAAGGCGGCGGCCGAGATCGCCGAGCGCGCGGAGGAGCGCATTGCGGCGGTCTTTGGCGCCGATCCCTCGCGCCCTCCCGCCTCGGTGTCGACCTACAACGCCTACGCCGCTCAGCTGGTCGCCGAGCACGGGCTGCGACTGGGCGTCGATCCCGACGCGACCACGCTGACCGAGGCGGCTCTGTGGCAGCTGGCCAAGGACGTGGTCGATGGCTGGACCGGCCCGCTTGCGATCGATGCCGCGGTGTCCTCCGTGACGGCAGCCGTGCCGCGCCTCGCGTCCCAGTTGAGCGATCACGAGCTGTCCCCCTCCGACCTCCGCGACTGGGCGGGTGCGGCGCTCGCGCGCCTCGAGGCGCTGCCCAAGAAGGAGGGAGACGCCGCGCCCGGCGCGTTCACTCAGGAGCTGCGCAGCAGGGTGGGGCGGCTCCACTCGCTCGTCTCCCTCGCGGACTTGGTCGAGGAGTTCCAGCGCCGCAAGCACGCCGGCTCACAGCTCGACTTCTCGGATCAGGTCGCGATCGGCGCTCACCTGTCCCGGCTGCCCGCGGTCCAGGACGTGGAGCGCGGGCGCTACCGCGCGGTCCTGCTCGACGAGTTCCAGGACACGTCGCCCGGCCAGCTGCGGCTCTTTGCTCGCCTCTTCGGCGGCAGCCACCACGTTATGGCAGTCGGCGATCCACACCAGGCGATCTACGGCTTCAGGGGTGCCTCGGAGAGCGCGCTGCCGATGTTCGTCTCCGAGTTTGGCGGCGATGCCGCGGTGCGCCAGGCCGGGCTGTCCGTGTCGTGGCGCAATGAGCGGGCCGTCCTCGAGGCGGCGAACGCCGCGGCCGCGCCGTTGCGCGCCGAGTCTGGCGTGGCGGTGCGCGAGCTCCGTTCGCGCGGTCAGCACCTCGGGACGCCGGAACCTGTGCGTCGCGCCGCCGCGGTCGAGGCGATGGTCCTGCCCGATCACGTCGAGGAGGCCGCCGAGGTCGCGCGCTACATCCGCGACAGGCGTGCCGAGCTCGGGCGGCAGCGCGGCGCGGGGGCCGGGGTCCCGACGGCGGCCGTGTTGTGCAGACGCCGCGCCCAGTTCGCCGCGGTGATCGACGCACTCGTCGCTCACGGACTCGACTATGAGGTCGTCGGCCTCGGCGGACTGGTCGACACCCCCGAGGTGGCCGATCTCATCGCGCTGCTCGAGATCGCCCACGACCCGTCGCGAGGGGACTCCGCGATCAGGCTGCTGGCCTCGGAGCGGGTCGCGCTCGGGATCGCGGACCTCGCGGCGCTGCGCGACTGGGCGCGCGAGCTCGCGGGGCCGCGCGACACGCGGGAGGCCGACACCAGCCTGGTCGACGCGATCGCCTCCCCGCCTCCTCCCGGCTGGACGTCGCGTGAGGGGCGCGAGCTGAGCGCGGCGGCGCGCGCGCGGATTCACGCGCTGCAGGCGGCCGTCGACGTCGTGCGCACGCGCGCCTACCTGTCGCTGCCCGAGCTCGTCGTCACCGCGGAGCGGGTCTGGGGCCTCGACATCGAGGCGGCCGTCGCGCGCCCCGACGGCAGGGCGGTGCGCCATGTCGACGCATTCGTCGATGCGTGCCGACGCTTCGCGGCGGGGGCCGAACGCGCGACACTCGGAGCGTTGCTGGCATGGCTCGACGCCGCGCGCGACAAGGAGGGCGGGCTTGACGCGCCCGTCACCGAGCCAGACCCCACCGCGGTGCAGGTGCTGACGGTGCACGCCGCGAAGGGACTCGAGTGGGACATCGTCGCGGTGCCCGGCCTGGTCGACGGCCACTTTCCCGCCGTGCAGGAGCCGTCGCAGCGCAGGCCCGCCTACACGGATCCGGGCTGGCTCGGGGAACTCGGCGCGCTGCCCTACGAGCTCCGGCTCGACCGCGCGGATCTCCCGCAGTGGCGATGGCACGATGCCGTCGATCACCGCGACCTGGCCGGCTCCGTGGACGCCTTCCTCGAGGACTGCGGGGCGCATCGGATCGCGGAGGAGAGGCGCCTGTTCTACGTCGCGATCACGCGGGCGCGCAGCCACGTGCTGCTGTCGGCCTCGTGGCGCACCGGGGGCGCGCGGGTACGCACGCCGTCGTGCTACCTGCGCGAGCTGGTCGAGCAGGGGCTCGTGTCGGACGAGGCGTGGGCGCCCGCGCCGGACCCCGACGAGCGGCCTGTCGACGTCCCCGTCACCGCGCAGTGGCCGCCCGCGCCGACGCCGGCCCAGCTCGCGCGACGCGCTCTCGCGAGCGAGGTGCGTGACGCGATGGGGTCGGTGGAGCCGGATGACGACTGGACGGGACTGCCCCTGGGGCGTGAGATCGCCGCGATGCTCGCGGAGAGGACCGAGCGCGCGGCCGGCACTGGCGACGTCGCGATGCCGACCCACCTGTCGACCTCGGCGCTCGTCGCGCTGCGGCGCGACAGGGACGCCTTCACCGCTCAGCTGCGTCGCCCGTTGCCTGCCGAGCCGACCCCGGCCGCTCGCCGTGGCAGCCTCCTGCACGCGTGGATCGAGGCGCACTACGGCCACACCCCGCTGCTCTCTCTCGACGACCTTGGCCCCTCCGAGGACGACGGCGACCTCGCGAGTCTGCGCGAGGCGTTCGCGCGATCCGAGTGGGCGCACCGCACCCCGAGCCACATCGAGGTCGATGTCGAACTCCCCGTCGCCGGCGTCACGATCCGTTCGCGCATCGACGCCGTCTTCCCGCCCGGCGAGGGGCTCGACCGCGTCACGGTGGTGGATTGGAAGTCGGGCACCGCTCCGCGCGACCCCAAGGAGCGGGCGGCGCGCGAGGTGCAGCTCGCGGTCTATCGCCTCGCGTGGGCCGAGTGGACGGGCGTTCCGCTCGAGCAGGTCGACGCCGCGTTCCACTACGTGGGCGACGGCGCCACCGTGCGGCCCGCGCGGCTGCTGACCCGCCCCGAGATCGAGGAGCTGCTGGCGGCGCGCGTGACGCAGTAATGCGAGGCTGTCAGTCCTCGAAGATCATCGCCTCGAGGTCCGCGAGCATGCCCTCTCCGTCCGCGACCACGTCAGGATTGTCGGTGCGGACGCCGTACATCAGCCACCGCATGAGCGCCATCTCCGACGCGAGCCGCGCGCGATCGAGCAGGTGGGGGTCGCGGGTCTCGCGCCGCCCCACGGTGTAGGCCTCGATCACGGTGTCGAGCACGTCCTCGGGAGCGGACGCGACGAGCCACGCGAGGTCGTCCGCCGGGTCGGCGACCCGTGCGTCCATCCAGTCCACGATCCCCGTGACCGAGCCATCGGCGACGAACACCTGGTGCTCGCCCATGTCGCCGTGCACCACGGTGGGCTCGAAGCGCCACCACGACACGTTCTCGAGCTGGTGCTCCCAGCGGTCGGCCAGGCGCGGCGGCACCTTGCCCGTCTGAATCCCGGCGTCGAGCTCCGCCAGGCGGCGCTCGCGGTACTCCTCGGCGGTGTAGGAGGGCAGACCCTGATCCTCGACCACCGCGGCAGGCAGCTCGTGAATCTCGGCGAGCGTGCGGCCCAGCGCGGCCGCGAGGCCGGGTCCCGGCTGCAGCGCCGCGATCACGAGCGGTGCACCGCGCACCTCGGTGTAGACGATCGCCCTGCCCTCGTCGCCGCCCAGCTCCGCGGCGCCCACGGGGTGGGGCACGGCGAAGGTCACGAGTCCGGCCTCCTCGGCGCGCGCGAGCGCACCCAGGAGACCCTTCTCCGCCTCGAGCGCGGCCCCCGCGGCGGCACGGCGGGGAGCCCGCACGATCCACCGGCGACCGGTCGCGTCCTTCACCACCACGACTTCGAAGTCCGCGTCCGTGTGGGGGCTGCGCAGGACGTCGTAGACGTCAAGGCCAGGCACGGCGACGGACGCCAGGGCGGCGAGCGCGAGGGGTGAACGTGGCACGCCCTCACGGTAGAGCGAACGGCGACCGCGCGCCACGCTCCACGCCGTGCGGGGACGATGCCCCCCGCCGGGGCATCGTCCCCGCACCCACCGGTACGGTGGGCGGGTGAGAAATCCCTGGCCGCTCGACCACCCCTCGCGTATCGACCGGGCCGCGGAGCGCAGATCGGTGGTCGACCTCGAGGCGTGCCACGCGATCATCGTGAGGGACGGCAGCGTCATGACCGCCGACGGTCGGCTGGTCGAACTCGCTCCCGGGCATCAGCCCGCCGCGATGCTGCGCATCTACCTGGGCGTCGACCGCGGCCGCGACCTGGTCGCGCTGGTGCCCGAGGACCCGGCATTCGGCTCCGATCCCGACGGCATCGGGGGCGAGCGCCTGCGCGGGCTGCGTGATCTACTCGCGGGATTCTGGGACCGCGGGCCGGACGGCGAGCGCGACCACGAGCTCGCGACCACGGCGATCGCGATCGCGAACTGGCACGCGGCGCATCCGCGGTGCTCCCTGTGCGGCGAGCCCACCGTGCCCGCGATGGGAGGCTGGGTGCGCCGCTGCGACCAGGACGGCCGCGACCACTACCCGCGCACGGACCCCGCGATCATCGTCGCGATCACGGACGACGAGGACCGGCTGCTCCTCGCGCACGCCGCTCACTGGTCACCGCGCCGGTTCTCTCACCTCGCGGGGTATGTCGAGCCGGGGGAGACCCTCGAGCAGGCCGTGCACCGCGAGGTCGCGGAGGAGGCGGGGCTCACGCTCACGGGCGTCGAATACCTGGGCTCTCAACCGTGGCCCTTCCCCGCATCGGTCATGGTGGGCTTTCGCGCACGCGCCCTCACCACCGAGATCGCCGTGGATGGCGTCGAGATCTCCGAGGCACGGTTCGTGTCGCGCGACGATGTCGCTGGCCTGGTGCGCGACGGCGAGATGGTGCTGGCCCCCAAGGGCTCGATCGCGCGGCGCATGCTCGAGGACTGGTTCGGGGGCGAGCTCCCCGAGCCCCACGCGCGGGGCCCGGTGGACGTCTAGCTGCTCGCCGCCGACGCGCGGTGTCGGCGGGCACTGCGACAATGGCCACGATGTCAGCCGATCAGATCCTCGACGCCCTCGACCCCGAACAGCGGGAGGTCGCGACCGCCCTGCACGGACCCGTCGTGGTCCTCGCCGGCGCAGGCACGGGCAAGACCCGCGCCATCACCCACCGCATCGCGTACGGGGTGAGGGTCAACGCGTATACGCCGCAGTCGGTGCTTGCCGTGACGTTCACCGCGCGCGCGGCGGGAGAGATGCGACAGCGTCTGCGCGGATTGGGTGTCGACGGCGTGCAGGCACGCACGTTCCACGCGGCCGCGCTGCGCCAGCTGTCCTACTTCTGGCCCGAGGTCGTGGGTGGTCAGATTCCGCGCCTCGTCGAGCAGAAGGCGTCGCTCGTGGGTCGCGCCGCGCGGGACGCGGGCATCAGCCCCGACCGCCTCACGGTGCGCGACCTCGCCTCGGAGATCGAGTGGGCCAAGGTGTCGCTCGTCGACCCGGCGGACTATCCCGCCAAGGTCGCGCGGATCGGCCGCCCCACCCCCGCGGGCCTCGCGCCGGCGCAGGTCCAGGACGTGATGCGGGCCTACGAGGACGTGAAGACCCAAGCAGTGGTGCTCGACTTCGAGGACATCCTGCTGCTGCTCGCGGACATGATCGGCCGCCACCCCGAGGTGGGCGACCAGATCCGCCGCCAGTACCGGCACTTCGTGGTCGACGAGTACCAGGACGTCTCGCCGCTGCAGCAGTTCCTTCTCGAGCAGTGGCTCGGCGGGCGCCGCGAGCTGTGCGTCGTGGGAGACCCGGCTCAGACCATCTACTCGTTCGCCGGCGCGAGCCCTCAGCACCTGTTGGGTTTCTCCCGCACGTATCCCGATGCCACGACGGTGAGGCTGGTGCGGGACTATCGCTCGACGCCGCAGGTGGTGCGGCTGGCCAATGAGCTCATGCGGCGCCGCGGCGCTGCGGGCGCGGGGGTCGAGCTGGTGGCCCAGCGGCCGTCGGGACCCGCGCCCGGCTATCGCGCGTATGACGACGATGCCGCGGAGGCCGAGGGGGTCGCGACGGGCATCGCGACGCTCATCGCCTCCGGCGTGCCCGCCTCCGAGATCGCGGTCCTCTACCGCGCCAACAGCCAGTCCGAGGCACTGGAGGAGGCGCTCGCCGAGCGCGGAATCGGCTACCTCGTGCGCGGTGGACAGCGCTTCTTCGATCGCGACGAGGTCAAGCGCGCGGTGGTGCTCCTGCGCGGGGCGGCGGTGGCCCCCGACGAGCGCCCCTTGGGTGAGCGCGTGCGCGACACGCTCGGCGAGCTCGGCTGGGCCGAGGATCCCCCTGCCGCGAGGGGAGCGGTGCGCGAGCGGTGGGACGCCTTGCAGGCGCTCGTCAACCTGGCCGACGACGTCGACTCCGACGCGGGCGGGGCCGCGACCGTGCGCGACTTCGTGGAACACCTGGCCGAGCGCGCGCAGGCCCAGCATGCGCCCTCGGTCGAGGGCGTCACCCTCACGACGATGCACGCGGCCAAGGGCCTCGAGTGGGACGCGGTGTTCATCGTCGGATGCTCGGAAGGCCTCCTGCCCATCAGCCTCGCGGAGACCGACGAGGCCGTCGAGGAGGAGCGCAGGCTGCTGTACGTCGCGATTACGCGCGCCAGGGAGCACCTCGCCTTGAGCTTTGCGCGGTCGCGCAAGGCGGGAGGCAAGGCCACCCGCAAGCGCACGCGCTTTCTCGAGCAGCAGTGGCCCGACGCCCGTCCCGCGCGTGTCGCGCGGCAGTCGACGTCCGCGAAGCTCGCCGATCTCGACGCCGAACAGCTACGCCTGTTCGACTCGCTCAAGCGGTGGCGACTCGAGGTCGCGCAGGCCGACTCCAAGCCGGCGTTCACCGTGATGGTCGACACGTCACTCGTGGAGATCGCGCGCGACCGCCCCGCGAACCTGCGCGAGCTGGCCGGCGTCAGCGGGATCGGCGCCTCGAAGCTCGACAAGTACGGGCTGCAGATCCTCGAGATCGTCGCCGCGCACTAGCCCGCTCGGGACAACGCGCGGCGTCTCACGCCGCCCCGCACCCGCATTCGGGCCGCGCGGAGAGTCGCGTGCGCCGCGGCACTCCCGCCTCGATGCGCCACGCGCGCGCGGGCTGCCGCGCGATCAGCATCGCGAGGCTCGCGGCGGCCATCGCACCCGCCAGCGTCGCCGTGAGCGGATCGGTGGCGGGGTCCGTGGCCGCATGCAGCGCCGCAAGCGTGGGCCAGGCGGGATCGCGTTCCGTCCGCGCGACATCGAGGCACCGCAGGCACGGCGTGCGACCCGGGTCGACCGGGATGACAGCTGCACCTGCCTCGTCGACCAGGACCGCGACGTGCGGGCCGCCCAGCAGGAGCTCGTGGACCGTCCACGGCTCGACGGCGACGTACGCCACCACGACCTCTCCGTCGACGCGCCTCGACGTGTCGAGATCCACCCTGACGCGAGGATCCAGGTCGCTCACGAGGCGCGCCGCCCTGCGTGCCCTCGTGCCGCGCGCGAGCGCGGGGGTCGTGCCCGGGCCCGCGTCGCGGGGGTCGGGATCGACGAGGGACAGGCAGGCCACACCCGACCGCACCGCGGCCTCGGCGGCGCTCACCCCGATCGCGCCCAGGCCCCTGATGCGCACGTGCGCGCCCGCAAGGGATGCGACGGGGCGGAGACGCGCGCGCAAAATCTCCGGCTGCATGCGTCCACCGTCGCACGGGACCCGGCCACGGCATCGGCTGTCCACAGGCCGATCCGCGACGCATCCGGAATGCACACAGGGCCGGCACCCCAGTGGGGTGCCGGCCCTGTGCCGAACTCGTCTGGCGCTACGCCTTGCCGAGGATGCGGTTGAGCTTGGTGCCGCACACCGGGCAGGTGGCCTTCGCCATGCGACGACCGTTCTCCGAGACGACCACGTCGCCCTCGGTCTCGCGCTTCTCCTTGCACTTCACGCAGTAGAACTCGCCCGAGTACTTGTCAGCCATTCGGCTCTCCTTCTCTCGTAGGCGCGGCGGGACGCGCCGCACGTCTGCGGGCCACCGTGGGCCCTTGGTCCCCCAGCGTAGACGTGCGAGGCGCTTTTGCGCCCCTCGCGCCGCCGGTGTCGCGGGGAACTCCGTGAGCACACTACCCGTCGTCGGAGCCCAGAAGTCGCCTCAGCTCGCGATCGACGTCGTCGTCCTCGCCTCGAGACACGTATGCGTCGACCCAGGCCTGCCATGCGCCCAGGTCCTCGGAGGTCGGCAGGAGGTCGGGGTGCGACCACACGCCGTCGCGTCCCTCGGCTCCCAGGCGCGTGTGCAGCGCCGCCCACATCGCCGAGGCATCGCGCATGCGGCGCGGGCGCAGTTCGAGGTCGAGGAGGTTGGCGAAGGCGTCCTCGGCCGGCCCTCCCGCGGCGCGCCGACGGCGCATCATCTCGCGCAGCGCGCCCACCTCGGGCAGGTGCGGAGCAGCGGCCCTCAGCGTGACGTCGTCGACCCAGCCCTCGATGAGCGCGAGCAGCGTCTCGATCGACTCGAGGGTCGCGCTCTGCTCGGGGGTGTGCTGGGAGGCGAAGATTCCGCGGTTGAGTGCCTGCTGAAGGCGCGCGGGGTCGCCCATCCCCGCGTCGCGCACGGCCTCCTCGAGCGCCTCTAGGTCGATCGTGATGCCCTGCGCGTAGCGCTCGATGAGCGCGTGCAGCTGCCCCGGCAGCCACGGAGCGGCCGCGAACAGGCGCACGTGTGCCGCCTCGCGCAACGCGAGGAAGGTGCGCACCTCGTCCTCGTCGATCTCGAGGCCGCTGGCGAAGTCGGTGATCGCGCGCGGCACCAGCACCACGCGCGGCTCCGCGAGCAGCGGGATTCCCAGGTCCGTCGCGCCGAAGGCCTCGCGTGCCATCTCACCCGCGGCCTGACCCATGTGCATGCCACACACGGTGGGGCTCACCGATCGAATGAGGCCGCCCGCGTCGATTCCGGTGGGGGAGGGCTCCTCGAACTCGGAGGACCGCTCGAGCAGGCCGCTCAGCGCCTGCGACACGCTCACGGCCACGGGGCCGGCGAGGGTGCGCCACGTGGGAAGGGTCGCCTCAACCCATTCCGCACGGCTCCACACGCGCGGCTCGAGGCGCGTGGGATCGAAGTCAGTGACCGCGTCGAGCCAGAGCTCGGCGCGCGAGATCGCGGCGCGGTGGGCGTTGGCCTGGGCGGCGCTCACGCTCGGGTCGCCGCCCTGCGACGCCACGCCGCGCGCGACGTCGTGTGCCAGGGACCAGTTCACGTCTTCGCCCGCTGACTGCGTGACCAGGGCCCGGATCTGCCCCAGCACGTGCTCCATCATCGCGGGGCTCGCGGACAGCCCGGCGGATGCCGCGAGTGCATCGGGATCCATCCCCATCCGCGTGAGCTCCTCGAGGGCCGCCTCGGCATCATCCCCGAAGAGCTCCCGCAGCAGCCGCATCCATGGCGTCGACTCGTCGCTCACGCTCACTCCGTCCGCGCACGCCGCATGCGTGCTTCCACCACGGTAACGAAGGACGGCCCGCGGGTGCGGCAGCGTTCGCTACCAGCAATGCCGCACCCTGGCGCCCCGAGCATCGGCGACAATGGGACGGTGACGACTGCCGAGCCCACGTCCCCCGCATCGACGGAGCGCGCCACCACGACCCGCCGCGGCACCGTGATGTCCGTCGCGGGACTCGCGACCTCGGTCCTCATCGCGGCCCTCACGGTCGTGCCGTCGCCGTATGCGGTCGGCGGGGCGGGGCCCACGTTCGACACGCTCGGCGAGGCCGACGGGGTCCCGCTGGTGGAGATCTCCGGAGCGCCCACATTCGACTCGACGGGCGAGCTGCGGCTCACCACCGTCTCCGTGTCCCGGGCCGGCTCCCAGCCGTTCACGCTCGGGCGCGTGCTCGCCGCGTGGGCCTCGCCCCGGCAGTACGTGGTGCCCCAGGAGGAGGTCTTCGGGACCCCCGGCGAGGAGGAGGCGGCCGAGGAACAGGCGCAGGTCGACTGGATCACGTCGCAGGAGAGCGCGACGGTGTCGGCGCTCGAGGCGCTGGGTCATCCGGTTCCCGCGACGATGCTCGTGGCGGGGACCGCGGACGGGTCCCGCGCGGAGGGGCTGCTGCTCGAGGGTGACGTGATTGTCGCGATCGACGGCGGCGCCGTCGACACCTTCGACGAACTCGCCGAAGCCGTGGGCGCTCGCAGCCCGGGCGACGAGATCGCGGTGACGGTCGAGCGAGAGGGTGCCGAGGTCACCGAGACGTTCGCGACGCTCGACGACGACGGCGACGCGGTGATCGGCGTCTACGTGGATCCCACGTTCGACCTCCCCATCGACGTCACGGTGCAGATCGACTCGGTGGGAGGGCCGTCGGCCGGCCTGATGTTCTCGCTCGGGATCATGGACCGCCTGACCGAGGTCGACGAGCTCGCGGGCGCCCGCGTCGCGGGCACCGGCACGATCGACACCACGGGAGACGTGGGGCCGATCGGCGGAATCCGCATGAAGTTGTACGGCGCGGCCGATGCGGGAGCCGCCTGGTTCCTCGCGCCCATTGAGAACTGCGCGGACGTCCGCGGCAACATTCCCGACGGCCTGAACGTTGTGGCCGTCGACACCCTCGATGACGCATACGAGGCGATCACACGCATCGGGGCGGGCGACACCGCCGGCCTCCCCGGATGCTGACCATGGCAGGCGAGAGCCACCCCAACCCGAAGGACACCCCGTGACGTTCGACGACGACCGCCCCGCCCGGCCCGTGCGGCCCGCCCCGGTCCCTCAGCGCCGTTCGCCCCTGGCCATCACCGCGGTGGTCATGGGTGTGCTGGTGCTGGTGGGCATCGCCGTGGCCAATCTCTGGACGGAGGTGGCCTGGTACCAGCAGGTGGGCTTCACCGACGTCTGGCGCATCCAGTGGATCGCGCGGATCGTGCTGTTCCTGGGGGCCGGACTGCTCGCGGCGCTCGTGATCTGGCTCAACCTGTGGGTCGCGAAGCGCGTGCGTCCGGCCCGTACAGGAGGCCGCAGCCAGCTCGATCAGATGCGCGAGCAGATCGCGCCCCTCGAGAGGCTCGCGATGATCGCGCTGCCCGCCGTGATCGGCCTCGTCACCGGTCTCGCGGTGTCGTCGCAGTGGGAGACCGTGGTCGCCTGGATGAACCACGTGGAGTTCGGCGTCGAGGACCCGCAGTTCGGGCAGGACGTCTCGTTCTACGTGTTCACGCTGCCGCTGCTCAACCTCGTGGTGACCCTGGTGCTCACCCTGGCCGTGATCTCGACGCTCATCGCCGGGTTCGTTCACCTGCTCTACGGCGGCATCGCGGGCACGGGTCGCTCGTACGTGGCCTCGAAGGGCGCGCGCATCCAGCTCGCGGTGCTCGGCGCGATCGTCATGCTGTCGATCGCCGCGAACTACTGGCTCGACCGCTATGGCCTGCTGACCAAGTCGGGCGAGCGGTTCTACGGCGCCGCGTACACGGACGTCAACGCGATCCTGCCGTCGCGATCCATCCTCGCCGGCATCGCCGTGATCGTCGCGCTCGTCTTCCTCGTGGTGATCTGGCGTGGAGACTGGCGGATCCCCGCGATCGGAATCGGCCTCATGGTGCTCTCCGCCGTCGCGATCGGCGGCATCTACCCCGCGATCGTCCAGCGCTTCCAGGTCGCGCCCAACGAGCAGGAGTTCGAGGCGCCCTTCATCCAGCGCAACATCGACGCGACGCGCTTCGCGTACGGCATCGACGAGGTCGAGACCACGCCGTACCGCGCGACCACCGAGGCGGAGGCCGACGCCCTGCGCTCGGATGCGGACACCACCGCACAGATCCGCCTGCTCGACCCGAACATCGTCTCGCCCGCGTTCCAGCAGCTGCAGCAGAACAAGCAGTACTACAACTTCGCGGACCTGCTCAATGTGGACCGCTACGAGATCGACGGCGAGCTGCAGGACACCGTCATCGCGGTGCGCGAGCTCAACCTGGACGGCCTGGGCACCGAGAGCCGCAACTGGGTGAACGACCACACGGTCTTCACCCACGGCTTCGGCGTGGTGGCCGCGTATGGCAACCGCACCACGGTCGACGGCCAGCCCAGCTTCTTCGAGGGCGGCATCCCGTCGCGAGGCGAGCTCGGCGAGTACGAGCCGCGCATCTACTTCGGTCGGACGCTGCCCGACTACTCGATCGTGGGCGCCCCCGCCGGCACCGCGCCGTGGGAGCTCGACTTCCCCGACGACGACTCCGCGACGGGCCAGGTCAACACGACCTACACGGGCGACGGCGGCCCGAGCATCGGCTCGATGTTCGCCAAGCTGATGTACGCGATTCGCCTGGGCGAGGAGCAGATCCTCTTCTCCGATCGCGTCACGCCCGAGTCGCAGATCCTCTACTACCGCGACCCCGTGGAGCGCGTCTCTCGCGTCGCGCCGTACCTCGAGCTCGACGCGACCACATATCCCGCGGTGGTCGACGGCCGCGTGGTGTGGGTGGTCGATGGCTACACGACCACCGACCAGTTCCCGTACTCCGCGCCCATCTCCTCGGACACGCTGTTCGCGCGGCAGTCCGAGGTGCCGGTGACGGGCACGGTGCTCAACTACGTGCGCAACTCCGTCAAGGCCACCGTCGACGCCTACGACGGCACCGTGACGCTCTACGCGTGGGATGCCGAGGACCCGATCCTGCAGACCTGGCAGAACGTGTTCCCCACGTCACTCCAGCCGATGTCGGACATCAGCGGCGACCTCATGAGCCACCTGCGCTACCCCGAGGACCTGTTCTCGATCCAGCGCTTCCAGCTCACGCGCTATCACGTGACCGACGCATCGTCCTTCTACTCGGGCCAGGACTTCTGGCGCAGCCCCGCCGACCCGACGGATGACACGCGGCTGCAGCCGCCGTACTACCTCACGCTGCAGATGCCCGACCAGGAAGAGCCCTCGTTCTCGCTCACGAGCAACTTCATCCAGGGCGGCGATAACCCCCGCAACATCCTCACCGGCTATCTGGCGGTCAACTCGGAGACCGGGTCGACCGAGGGTCAAGTGGACGAGGACTACGGCACCCTCAGGCTCCTCGAGCTGCCGCGCGACACCACGATCCCCGGCCCCGGCCAGGTGCAGAACAACTTCAACTCGAATGCCGATGCCCAGGAGACGCTGAACCTCTTGCGTCAGGGCGAGACGGACGTGGTCAACGGCAACCTCCTCACGCTTCCGGTGGGCGGCGGCTTGCTCTACGTGCAGCCGGTATACGTGCAGTCGAAGGAGGGCACGCGCGTGCCGCTGCTGCGCAAGGTGTTCGTCTCGTTCGGCGACCAGGTGGGCTTTGCGGACACGCTGCCCGAGGCGCTCGACCAGGTGTTCGGTGCCGGCGCGGGCGAGGGTGCCGCGGGAAGCGATCCCGACGACGGCGTGGGCGCCGAGCCCGATCCCGACACGGGCGAGGAGCAGGAGCCGGACCCCGGCACGGGCACGGGTGGCGAGCTCGACCCCGCCGCGGAGGCCGCGCTGCGGGACGCGCTCGATCGCGCCAACCAGGCCATCCAGGACGGCGAGGCCGCGCTCGCGGAGGGCGACTTCGCCGCCTATGGCGAGGCGCAGGAGCGGCTCCA
The DNA here is from genome assembly GCF_039545075.1 of Demequina sediminis. Classification (NCBI taxonomy): domain Bacteria; kingdom Bacillati; phylum Actinomycetota; class Actinomycetes; order Micrococcales; family Demequinaceae; genus Demequina; species Demequina sediminis. The sequence continues at coordinate 20,169 of NZ_BAABRR010000012.1, forward strand.
GGACGCGATCACCGACGCCCTCGAGGCGGAGGCGATCCTCGCGGGTGCCACGCCGAGCGGGGCGTCGGGCGAGGGCTCGTCGAGCCCGTCGGCAACTCCCTCGGCGGCCCCGTCCGCGACCGCGGAGGCCTCGCCCGAGCCGGAGATCGTCAGCCCCTAGCGAGCCTCGCCTCGACGTAGCGAGGGCCGCATCCCGGTGACGGGATGCGGCCCTCGTGGCTTGGGCGGTGGGTTAGGACTCGAGGTGGCGCTGCGTGGCCGAGCGGATGAACTGCACGAAGAACGCGAGCGAGATGAGGGTCAGCGCGAAGGACGCCCAGATGAGCGACGGGTACGCGTCGAGCAGCTCGGGACGGACCAGTTCGCCCGTGGTCAGGTCGACCGAGAACTGCGTCATCGCGGATGCCGCGCCGCCGACCATGCCCGACAAGAGCCACGGAAGCCACCAGCCGAGGAGCAGTCCGATCGACACCGCGCGGCCCGTGACCTTGCGTGCGCCCAGCGGCACCAGCACGGCGGAGGCCAGCGGGATGAACCAGCCCCACCACTCGACGGCGCCCATGCCCGGCTTGGTGCCGAGTGCCTCACGGTTGCGACGCATGCGGGTCATCCACAGGCCGTAGACGACGAACGACGCGATGAGGAGCGGGAGGCTCAGGAACGACACGAGCGTCCCCGCGCCGAAGGCGATCTCGCCGGTCTCCGCCGTGCGGCGGATCGCGTCGATGTCGCTCTGCGCGAAGACGGCCAAGAGCAGCGCGGTCACGGTGTACAGCGCGGCGACGATGATGAGCGCCTTCGCGAGTCCCTCGGGCTTCTCGAGCGGCACGCCGCTGCGATCGAACGGCACCGTGTAATCGGGGGAGTACGAGGGGGGAGGCATCGCGCCGGGGATCATGCCGGGCGCGGCGGGGGGCTGAGGGGACGATGCCGCGGGCGGCGCGACATCGCCCGGACGGGCGGCGAAGGGATCGTTTTCGGTCATGCCCTCGACCTTAGCGAGACTGGGGCGATTAGGAGGTGAGGCGGGACCCATGTATGCTTATCAGGCCGACGCGGGGTGGAGCAGCTCGGTAGCTCGCCGGGCTCATAACCCGGAGGTCGCAGGTTCAAATCCTGTCCCCGCTACGAAAGCAAGGCCCGGACCATACGGTCCGGGCCTTTTGCTTTCCCCGGGGCGCGACCCTGCCCGTCGCTCGCCGCCCGGTTCGCTCCCGTGCACAAGTCACACATCTGGCGCCGGGTTTCGTGGGTTCGTGCGGGGTTGGCCCGCCACCGGTCGTCAGATGTGTGACTTGCGGAAGCGTGGGCGGGCGAACCGGTTCGCGCCCCCTCCGGCCCCTAGTGGATCGCCTCGACCGCGGCGCGCTCGATCGCGAGTCCGGCCACGTACTGCTCGAGGAAGGCAGCGTAGCCCGCGACATCGGCAGGGTCGGGCTGAGCGACGTCGAGCGCTGCGCCCGCGAAGACGCGCGTGCTCAGGTATGTGCCCAGGTCCTCGCCCTGCGTGGTGAGCGCGCCGGTGCGCACGTACTCAGCGAGCACAGCGATGCCCCACGCACCGCCCTCGGACGCGGTGTCGCCCACCGTGACCGGGGCGTCGATCGCCGCGGCGAGCAGGCGCTGCGCCACGCCCGCGGTGCGGAACATGCCGCCGTGCGCGAACATCGAGTCGAGCTCGACGCCCTCATCCGTGAGCACCTTCATGCCCACGCTGAGTGTGCCGAAGGCGCCGTAGAGCTGCGTGCGCATGAAGTTCGCGAGGGTGAGTCGGCTGCCCGGAGTGCGCACGACGAGCGGGCGGCCCTCCGCGAGCCCGGTGATCGGCTCCCCCGACAGGTAGTTGTAGGCCAGCAGCCCGCCGCCGTCGGCCTCACCCTGCAGGGCCGCGGTGAAAAGGGTCTCGAAGACGGCATCGGCGCCGCCCTCGACGCCAAGAGCCGAGGCGAACTCGGTGAACACCCCGGCCCACGCGCCCAACTCCGACGCGCCGTTGTTGCAGTGCACCATGGCCACCAGGTCGCCCGCCGGCGTGGTGACCAGGTCGAGCTCCTCGTGGACGCTCGCGAGCGGGCGCTCGAGCACCACCATCGCGAAGATCGACGTCCCGGCGCTGATGTTGCCCGTGCGCGGCGCGACCGCGTTGGTCGCGACCATGCCGGTTCCGGCGTCGCCCTCGGGCGGGCACACGGGGATGCCGGCCAGCAGCGTGCCGGTGGGGTCGAGCAGGGCCGCCCCCTCCGCGGTGAGGCGTCCCGCCTCCTGGCCCGCGACCAGCACCTCGGGCAGCAGGGCGGCGGCGTCGAGGCCGGGACGATGCGCGGCAACTAGCTCGCCGAACCGCGCCAGCATCGCGGCGTCGTAGTCGCGCGTCGCGGGGTCGATCGGGAACACGCCGGACGCGTCGCCCACGCCCAGTACCTTGCGGCCGGTGAGCCTCCAGTGGACGTAGCCCGCGAGAGTGGTGAGGAAGTCGAGGCACTCAACGTGCGGCTCGTCGTCCAGGATGGCCTGGTAGACGTGCGAGGCGGACCAGCGCAGCGGGAAGTTGAAGCCCAGTTCCCGCGTGAGCTCCGCCGCGGCGCGCTCCGTCGTGGTGTTGCGCCACGTGCGGAAGGGCACCAGCAGCTCGCCCTCGGAGTCGAACGCAAGGTAGCCGTGCATCATCGCGGACACGCCCAGCGCGCCCACGGTGGTGGGCCGGACGCCGTGCGCGGCCTCGACCGCGTCGAGCAGGTCCGCGACGCTCGCGCGCAGCCCCTCCCAGATCGCATCGATCGAGTAGGTCCACATGCGGTCGACGAACTCGTTCTCCCACGCGTGGCTGCCCGTCGCGATGACCGTGTGATCTGGGCCGATCAGGCACGCCTTGATGCGCGTCGAACCGAGCTCGATGCCGAGCGAGGTGTCCCCCGCCGTGATTGCCGCCACCAGGCCGGCCGCCTGCGCGTGAGTCATCGGGTCACCACTTCCTTGTCATGCGTCCGCACGGGCGGACGTCCGATGTGAACGTTCGACAAAACCATACGGGGTGCGGGCAGGAGACGCCGCATCCGAGGTCCCGGGTGCGCCTCGGACGCCCGCGGCGAGGGGCCGCTAGCCTTGCTCGTGTGACCTCAGGCGACCGCCCCCGCATTGCCCTCTCGCTCGGTAGCGGCGGCGCGCGCGGCTACGCGCACGTGGGCGTGATCGACGAGATCGAGGACCGCGGTTGGGAGGTCGTCGGCATCGCGGGAGCCTCGATGGGTGCGCTCGTGGGCGGCCTGTACGCCGCCGGGGGCCTGCCGGCCTACCGCGAGTGGATCGAGTCCATGTCGCGCCGGGACGTGCTGCGCATGATGGACCCGGCATTCAAGGGCGCCGGGGCCATCCGTGCGGACCGCATCATGCGCCGCATCGACGAGATCCTGGACGGCCGCCTCATCGAGGATCTCCCCGTGCCGTACACCGCCGTCGCGACCGACCTCATCGCGCAGGCCGAGGTGTGGTTCACCGAGGGACCCGTGGTCGACGCAATCCGCGCGTCGATCGCGATTCCGATGGTCATCACCCCTGTCCAGCGAGACGGGCGGCTGCTCGCCGACGGCGGCATCCTCAACCCCGTTCCCGTCATCCCTCTCGCCGCGGTGCGCGCGGACGCGGTGATCGCGGTCAACCTGTCGGGCAACTCGCGCGGCGGCAACGCCCCCGAGCCGCCGGTGGCTCCCGGACCGCCGCTCATGCGCCTGCCGCGGCTGCGCCTGCCGTCCCTCAACGTCGCCGAGCCGCGCCTGCTGAGCATGATGACGCACCGCCTGCGCGCCAAGGGCGAGCTGGGGGACGATGCCCTGGAACAGGTGCCCGTGGAGACGCACGGGCCGCCCGGAGCGGCGGCGGCGATCGAGGTGAGCACGCTCGACGTCATCGATCGCTCCCTCCAGACGCTCGAGAACACCGTCCAGCGCTATCGCCTCGCCGGCTATCCACCCGACGTCATGGTCAACGTGCCCGCGGACGCGTGCGGCACGCTCGACTTCCACCGCGGCACCGAGATGATCGACCTCGGCCGCACCCTCGCGCGCGAGGCGTTCGACGCCTGGGAGGGGGCTCCCGCGTGAGGACTGGCCGGCTCGGGACCTCCGGTCTGTTGCGGCGTCACGCGCGGGTCTACGCTGGCCTGCGGTGACGACGCGAGGGCGCCGGTCCACCGGTCAGCAGTTGGAGGAAACGTGACCTCGACCACCACCGCCACGACGACCCGCCGCGCGGGCATGCACTGGTGGCACGGGCGCACCGCGCTCCTCATCGCGTTCGCGTTCTCGGTCATGGCGGACCCCGTGTCCTCGGTGGCCTACGCGATCGAGGCCGCGCTGCGCGCGCTCGACGGCAACCTCACCCTCCTCATGCCCGCGATGAGCGCCGTGGTGCTCGTGGTCGCCCTGGTGGTCGCGAGCTATCACCAGCTCGTGGCGCGCTTCCCCGAGGGCGGCGGATCCGCGGCCGCCGCGGGCAAGGCCTTTGGCGAGGGCTATGCCTTCGTGCCCATGGGCGCGCTCATCGTGGACTTCGTGCTCACCATCGCGATCTCGGTGTCGGCGGGCTCGTCGGCGATCATTGCCTACGTGCCGGGACTCGCGCCCCACCGCCTCCTGCTCGCGCTCCTGCTGCTCGTCACCGTCGCGGGTCTCATGTGGTTCGGTCACCTGGGTCGGGCGATCTTCGCGCTCCTCACGCTCGCGTTCTTGGTGGTGGCGGTCGCGGTGCTCGCCCCCGTGCTCGGGCTCGACGCGGTCCCTGCCGAGCCGGTTGCCGGCCCCACCCACGGTGCGCCCCTTGCGGTCGCGCTCGCCTTCCCTGTGGCGATGGCGCTCGCGACGGGCGTCGAGGCGCCGTCGTCCGCGATCGCTCAACTCGGCCAGCTCGACGACGACGGCCGCCGCTCGTTTGGACGGTGGGCGCTGTGGCTCACTCTCGGCATCGTGGGAGCCCTCACGTTGTCCATCACCGCGGCGGTCGTGCATCTGGGAATCCAGGTGCCCCACGAGGACACGACACTCGTCGCGGAACTCGCGCGCGCGGCCGACACCCCCGCGGTCTTCGCCGCCTTCCAAGGCGCGACCGCGCTGCTCCTCCTGTCCGCGGCATCGTCCTCCTTCCAGGCCGGCCCCGGCCTTCTCAAGGCGCTCGCGCGCTCCGCGGACGGCACCTCGCGCCACGGCGTGCTGCCGGCGTTCCTCGGCCGCACGAACGTGCACCACGTCCCCGTCACCGGCGTGCTCGTCTTCCTCGCGGTCTCGGCCGCCGTCGTGGCGGCGGCCGGCGCGCGAGACCAGCGGCTGGTGATCTTCTACGCGGTCGCGGTGTTCGTGAGCTTCCTCATGGGACTGGTGGCGATGGCGACGTTCGCCCTCCGCGAGCGGCACCTGGGGTGGTTCGTGCTCAACGCGGTCGCGACTCTCGCGGTCGCCTTCACGCTGGTGGCCAACCTCACCAGGCCCGCCGCGATCGGCTCGCTCTCCGCGACGTTCGTGGTCGCGGGGGGCCTGTACTGGGCGTGGGTGCGCGCGGGCAGGCCGCGCGGCGCGGCGCTCGCGGTGGCCGAGGCCGAGGCGAGCGAGGCGGAGGTGGATGAGTTCGTCGAGGACGACCTCGATCCCGGCGCCGTCGCCCGATGACCGTGCGCGTCGTCGGGCTGCCCGGCGCCACCGCGATCGGCGCCGGAGCAATGCTCGGCGCGGGCGTGTTCGCCGTGTGGGGGCCCGCCTCTGCCCAGGCCGGCTCGCTGCTGGTCGTCGCGGTGGTGCTCGCAGGAGTCGCCGCGATGCTCAACGCGGGCTCGACCGCCCAACTCGCCGCCGTCTATCCCGTAGCTGGCGGCGCGTACGCGTACGGCCGCGCTGAGCTGGGCGCGTGGCCCGGCTTCGTGGCGGGAATCGGGTTCGTGGTCGGCAAGACCGCCTCGATCGCGGCGATAGGCCTCGCGATGGGCCACTACGTGTGGCCCGAGCGGCCCGCCGTGGTCGCGACGCTCGCGATCCTCGCGTCGTGGGCGCTCAACTCGCGAGGCATCACGCGCACGAGCGCGGCGGCAGTCGTGTTGGCCTCGCTCACGATCGGCGTGCTCGTGCTCGCCGTGGTCGCGAGTGGGGGCGCCGCGGCTCCGGCCGCACCGCTCGCGGCACCCGACGGCGCGCTCACCGGGGTGCTCGGCGCGGCCGCGCTCGTGTTCTTCGCCTTCGCGGGCTACGCGCGCATCGCGACGCTCGGCGAGGAGGTGGTGCGCCCCGCGGTCACCATTCCGCGCGCGATCGCGACCGCGCTCGGCACGGTGCTCGCGCTGTACCTCGCGCTCGCGCTCGCGCTGCCCGCGGCGTTGGGGGAGCGCCTTGTCACGTCCGACGCGCCCGTGGCCGATGCCGTGGCCGGGTCGTGGCTGCCGGCGCCGCTCGTGACGGTCGCGGCGATCGCGGCCGCCTTCGGGTCCCTGCTGGCGCTCACCGCGGGGCTCGGTCGTACCGCGATGGCGATGGCGCGAGAGGGGGACCTGCCGGGCGTCCTGTCGCGCACCTCGGGCGGCGTGCCGGTGCTCGCGGAGGGCCTCGCATGCCTCGCGGCCGTGGGTCTCGCGTGGCGCGGCGACCTCACGCTGGCGATCGCGATGTCGTCGTTCGCGGTGCTGCTCTACTATGCGGTCGCCGGAACCGCCGCGTTCAGGGCCGCGGGGGCTGGCCGTGTCGCGGGATGGCGCATGCCGCGTCCGCTCAGTGCGGTGGCCGTGGCCATCTGCGTGGCGCTCATGGCGTCGCTGCCCGGTGTCGCGGTGGCGTCCGCGGCGGCGCTGCTCGTGGCGGCCGCCGCCGTGAGGGCCATCGCCGTGCGCCGACCGAGGGAATAGTTCGGACCGCCATCATGGTTGACCCGTCACACATTCCGACGGGAGGATCGCCATGAAGGCACTCTGGAACGGCACGGTCATCGCCGAGTCCGAGGACACGGTGGTGGTCGAGGGCAACCACTACTTCCCCGCGGATGCGGTGCGTCCCGAGCACCTGCGCGCCTCGGAACTCACCTCGGTGTGCCCGTGGAAGGGCACCGCGGCCTACTACGACGTGGTGGTGGGGGACGAGGTCAATCGGGACGCGGCGTGGCACTACGACGAGCCCAAGGCGAGGGCCGAGCACATCCGCGGCAGGATCGCGTTCTGGCGCGGGGTCACGGTCGTTCCGTAGTCCCACGTGGCCGCGGCGTCACGCAACCGAGGCGGCCACCGCGTACGCGAGCCACGCGGCGCCCACGCCCAGGGTGAGCGTGAGGACGAGGTACGCGACCGCCGCGCGGGCGCGGCGATCCTTGGCGAGCACCACGACGTCCACCGCGAGCGAGGAGAGCGTCGACAGGCCTCCTGCCACGCCCGTGGCCAGGGCGAAGGTCCAACCCGGGGTGAGCAGGGCATCGTCCGCGAGGGCCATCACCGCCCCGACCAGCGCCGCGCCAAGGGCGTTGGCCGCGATCGTGGGCCAGGGGAACGTCTTCGCACGATCGAGCCAGCCGATCGAGAAGCGCAGGCACGCCCCCGCGCCGCATCCGAGGATGGCGGCCAGGTAGACCCACGCGCTCACTCGTTCTCCTCGACAAAGATCGCGTGCTCATCGACCGGGGTCGGTGGCTTGTCCCCTGCCCACCAGCCGAGCGCGGCCGCTGCGATCCCGGTCGCGATGGTCGCGACGAGCACCGCGAGCGCCAGGGAGGGACGTGCGCTTGTCGACCAGTGCAGGGCCGCGAAGGCCGAGAAGGTCGTGAAGCCGCCCAGGAAGCCCGGGCCGATCGCGGGAAACGCCCGCCACGGCCCGCGCGCCTGCGTGCGGGCCACCACGAAGCCCAGTGCGAGCGCGCCGAGCGCGTTGACCGCGAGCAGGTCCCATGGCACCGGGCCGGCGGTCGAGGGGAACGCCTCCATGACGCCGATGCGTGCCGCCCCCCCGAGCGCCCCGCCCGCGAACACCAGGGCGAGCTGGGCGGCACGGGTCATCGAGTCAGCCAGGAGTCCGCGACGCTCAGCTGGTCCGTGAACGCGCGCTCGACGGCGCCGGCCACCGCGCGCTCGATCATGGGGCCCACGAGGGGGACGTTGGCGATCACGTCACCCGTCGCGAGCAGCTCCGTCGCGGCGCCGCGTGCGGTGATCCCGATCGCCCCCGAGACGTGGCCCGGCGCGCCGGCGATCTCGACGGCGAAGGTGCCCACGCGATCCGCATCGGTGAGCGGCTCCCAGACCTCGGTGTAGGTGACGGTGAGGTCCCGTCCCAGGAAGGACCGGAACTCGGCGGGAATCGATGTCGCGGGGACGCGCGCACGCAACACCACTGTCTCGGTGCCGTCCTCGCGCGCGTCGATGTCGACCTCTTGCGCCTCGGTGCCGAGCGCGGCCGCTCGCTCGCGAGCGAATGCCGGATCCGTGAGCATGGACGAGACGTCCGTGAGCGTGGCCTCGAAATCGTGCCTGTGTGTGATCTTCACCGGTGGAACCCCCTGGGCCCAGGCTAGCGCGAGGCGGCGACCGCCCTACGCTAGTGGCGTGGCAACCCTGCGCGAGACGATCGAAGAACTAGGCCCCATCACGGATGCGGAGGCCGACTGGCTCGCATTGCTGGTGTCCGACTGGCAGATCATCGCGGATCTGTCGTTCGCCGATCTCGTGCTGTGGCGCGCGGTCGACGAGGGATTTGTCGCCGTCGCCCAGTGCCGGCCGTCCACGGGTCCCACGGTGCATTTGGACGATGTCGTGGGCACCTTGGCGCCGGGCGGCAGGGTGGCTCACCTGCGCAGGGCCCTCGAGGAGGGCGGGATTGTCGCGTCGCGTGAGCCGCGATGGGACGAGACCTACGCGGTGCGCGAGGACGCGCTGCCGGTGGTCATGAACGGGCGCGCGATCGCGGTGATCACGCGAGAGGTGTCGCAGGCGGTGTCGCGCTCGTCGAGCCGCCTCGAGCTCAACTACAAGGGCGCGGCGGACGATCTGCTGCGGATGGTGACGCGCGGTGAGTTCCCGCTGCACACGTCCATCACGGGTCCGCGCCGCGGCGCGCCGCGCGTCGGGGACGGCGTGCTGCGCCTCGACGCGGTGGGCCACGTCACCTACGCGTCGCCCAACGCGCTGTCGTGCTTCCACCGCCTGGGCGTGCACGGCTCGCTCATGAACAAGTCCCTTCCTCGCGTCACGAGCGAGCTCCTCGAGGACCAGGGCGTGGTCGACGAGACGCTGGCGATGGTGGTCGCGGGTCGCGCCGCGTGGCGCACGGACCTCGAGGCCAACGGCGCGTGCCTGTCGCTGCGCGCGATTCCGGTGACCGAGCACGGCAGCAGGGTGGGCGCGGTGCTGTTGTGCCGGGACGTCTCCGACCTGCGTCGGCGAGAGCGCGAGCTCATCACCAAGGATGCGACGATCCGCGAGATCCATCACCGCGTCAAGAACAACCTCCAGACCGTCGCGGCCCTGCTGAGGCTGCAGTCCCGTCGCGTCGAGGCGCCGGAGGCCAAGGAGGCGCTCGCGGAGGCCATGAGGCGCGTTGCCACGATCGCGCTCGTGCACGAGACCCTGTCGGGCACGCTCGATGAGCTCGTCAACTTCGACGAGTTGGTGTCGCGGTCGATCCGGATGGCGGCCGACGTCGCCTCGCCCGACACGCAGGTGAGGATCCTCAACACGGGCGAGTTCGGGCTGATCCCCGCGCAGTACGCATCGTCCCTCGCGCTCGTCATCACGGAGCTGGTGACGAACGCGGTCGAGCATGGCTTCGAGGGCCGTGCGCGCGGCACGATCACGGTCACGGCGCAGCGGGACGGACATGCGCTGCACGTGCAGATCGCCGATGACGGCGTGGGGATCGAGGGGGACCCCACCGGCCTCGGGTCGCAGATCGTGCGCACGCTCGTGCAGAACGAACTCTCGGGGTCGATCGAGTGGCGCAAGATCGAGGACGGCTCGGTGGTCGACCTGCGCGTGCGTGTCGAGGAGCGAGCCTCCGACCCGCGCCTGTAGCGGACGGAGAAAGGCGTCAGCCCCGCACCGGCGAACCGGGCGGGGCTGACGCGACGGGTGTGGTGGCCCGAGGCCTGCTTACTTGGCGGCGCGGCGTGCGCGCGCGGCGCGACGCTTGAGAGAACGACGCTCGTCCTCCGAGAGGCCGCCCCAGACGCCCGAGTCCTGGTTGTGCTCCATCGACCACTGCAGACAGGTGTCGCGCACCTCGCACCGCTGGCACACCGACTTCGCCTTCTCGATCTGCACGAGGGCGGGTCCGGTGTTGCCGACCGGGAAGAACAGCTCGGGGTCGTCGACTTCGAGGCACGCTGCGCGGTTGCGCCAATCCATGGGGTCTCCTTGGGGGGTAGCATGGCGCGACGAGGCCCAAAGGGTGGTGGGATTCGTCGCGCCATCACGTTCGACTTCCTTAAGATTCGCATAAGTAACGAACATGTTTCAAGAGGTGTTTCCTGTGGGTTCTCTCACAACGTGCCGAGGCCACGGATGACGGAGCCCCACCACGGCCCCACGTCCCGGTCTCGCGGGTGGTCGCGAGCGGCCGCCTCGGGGCTCGGTTTCGAGGCGGGATTGCTCGGTGTCGCGGCCGTCGCCTACGCGATCTACGCCTTCTCGTCGCCCGAGCCGGAGTTCACCGCGGGCCTCGCCGCGTTTGCCGGGATCGTCGCGATGACGCTTGTGCCCGTGGCTCGTGGCCTCGCGCGCGGCGCGCGGTGGGCGGTGTCCGCCGCCGTGACGTGGCAGGTGCTGCTCACCTTCGCGGGGGTGACCGTTGCGGGGACGCAGCCGCTCATCGGTTCCGTCGCCGCGATCCTCGGTATCGCCGTCGGCGTCGCCGTGGTCGTCGCGGGCCGCGACGCGCTGCGTCCCGCGGGCTGAGCGCGGCTCACGAGGGCCCCGCCCGCTATTCAGGCGAGCGCAGCTGAGCGGCCTCGAGGATCCCGCCCCGGCGCACCACGACCCTCCCGCGCGGCGGCGCGGCGTCGACGAGCCCGGGAAAGGCACGCAGCCCCAGCGTCGCCAGGTGCGCGGGACTGGGTTCGACCACGATCTCGACACGGCCGGTCGAGTCCCCGTGCTCGAGGCGAGTGACGGCGTGGCAGGAGACTCCCGCCGCGGAGAGCACCGCGATCGCCTCCGCGCGCGCCGGTCCGGCGGGGCCCACGACGGCCACGGGGGTATCGGTCACCACGAGCGGCCGCGCCGCGTCTCCCACGACCCCCACCGCATCGGGTGCGAGATCGGGCGGGCACACGAGCGGGACGACCAGGCGTCGGCCATGCCCATCCTGCCCCCTTTCTCGGCGGGTGACGAGGCACTCTCCCGTGCCGTCGACGCCGATCGCGACCCCTCGCCCCGGCTCGCGCGCGAGCCGCGTGAGCGACGGTGGCACTCCCCACAGGGTCTGTTCGATCGGGTCCAGGCCCGAGAGGACGATCCTGAGGCCCGCGCGGCCTGACCACCGCGCGCCCCAGCCCGGACCGCACGCGACGGCGACGGGAACGCGCCGCGCGACGTCCTCGAGGGCCTGCTCCGCGCCGCGCAGGATCGGGTCGAGGCCGGCCACCGTGCGCTCGACGTCGTCGACGATCAATGCCACGCCGTGGCGGACCGCGAGGTCGAGCGTCCTGGCCGCCTCGCGAGGGTCCTCCGGCAGCGCGACGCATTGCGGCGTGGTGGACGCGATGGCGCCGAGGATCGACGATCGCCCCGAGCCGCGCGGCCCGACGACGACGCACGGCCCCGCGGTCGTGTCCCAGCGCAGGGGCATGCGCGTCCTGGCCTCGGGGAGGTCGACCCAGCCGAGCGCGCCCGCGCGCGGCTCGGCATCGCTGGTCAGCGGTGGAAGCCAGAGAGGCTCGACGGCAGGGGCGCCCTCCCAGCGTGCGGCGGCAGCAGTCGCCAGGCTGACGCCCGCCGGGCCGGGCTCGCTCACGATGCGCACGGCGCCGCGCGGCCGCGCGACGGGGAGCGCCGCCTGCATCGTCTCCCTGCCCGCCGCCGTCGCGACGATCGCGCGCCCCGGCGCGCCCACCGGCAAGTCCGCCGCGGACCTGTCGCCGATGAGGTCCTGCGATTCGCCGGCGGTGGCCGTCCGGAGGGCGATCACGGTCGACACGTTTGCGCGGATCTCCGGGGTCACCGCGCCCGCAGGTCGTTGTGTCGCGAGGATCAGGTGCATGCCCAGGGATCGGCCCTGCGCCGCGAGCCGCGCGAGCTCGGGGACAAAGCCAGGGTCGATCGCTCCCAGCTCCTGGAACTCGTCGACCACGACCACCAGGCGCGCGGGGGCGCGGTCCGCCTCGCGCCCGCGCGCCTCCCACTGTGCCCACGAAGTGAGCCCGCGCTCCGCGAGCGCGCCCTTGCGTGAACGCAGCTCGTGCGCGATGCCCAGCAGGGCGCGTCGGGCGTGAGTCGGGGCAAGGTCCGTGAGGAGCCCGCGCGCATGCGGTAGGTCGCGCAGCGCCGCGAGCCCCGCTCCGCCCTTGAGGTCGATGAGTCCGACTCCCAGGTCCTGGGGCCCGTGCGCATGCGCGAGAGCGGCCACCAGCGTCTCGAGGAGGATCGACTTGCCCGACCCGGTGGTCCCCGCCACGAGTACGTGGGGGCCATCGCGGTCCAGGTCGAGCGTGACGGTTCCTGTGCCGGACGTCCCGAGGGCGGCGAGCAGCCGCCGCGGGCCCTCGCCGGGAGCGCGGGTCGGTGCTGCGGCGCGTAGGTCCGCCCAGCGCACGGAGGCGGGAAGGTCGGGCTCGCGCGACGATGCGAGGCGGCGCCCCGCCGCATCGGCCGCGGTCGCGCTCACCAGCGCGGGCCGCCACGGGCCCGCACGGCCATGGATCTCGACCGTCGCGCGGTCGACGTCGAGCACCGTCGCGGCATCGCTCGGCGCGGCGGACGAGCGGTCGAGCAGCACGATCGCGCCAGGGGCGAGCGCGCGTTCGAGCCAGCGCATCCACGGCTCCTCGAGCTTGCCAGGGAGGGCTCCGCGCGCGAGGGCGACGGCCCGTGCGGCCGCGCGGGCCGCCTCCGCCTCGCCCCGGATCGCGATCGGTAGGGGCAGTCCGGCGAGGTCGACCAGTCCGTCGTTCGGAGGACCCTCGCGTGCCGCCCGGTTGCGCCGGCCCGCCACGAGCGCCGCGACGCCCATCGCCGCCGGCATCGCGAGTGCCACGGCGGCCAGTTGCCAGCGGCCGGTTGAGGCGGCGAGCGCGAGTCCGCCCGCGGTGCCGCCGACGCCCCCGAGCCACGCCAGGCCCGGCCGGGACGGGGGAGCGGATCGCGTGGGCGCGTCCGAGTACTCCGCCTTCCCCGCCGGTTCGGCGGCGGCGCGACCCGTCGCGCGCCAGCGCAGCACCGAGCCGCCGGCCAGGAGGACGTCACCGTCGCGCAGGGCGCGCGGCCACCTCCCCACGCGGCGGGGGCGTCCCCGGCGCACCAGCGTCGTGCCGTTCGTCGACCCGAGGTCGCGCGCCCTGCCGGCCCCGTCCACCGCAAAGTGACGCGCGCTCATCGCGGGGTCGTCGAAGGCGAAGCCCACCCCGGTGCCGTCGCGACCGACCACGAGCGTGTCGCGGCCCACCGCGACCAGCCCGCCGGCGTCCGGCCCCGCGACGACCTCGAGGTGTGGCCCGAGCGGCTGCTGCGACGGCAGACCGGGTGAGGTCGTCAGCAGCGCGGCATGCACGAGCGGGGAGCGTCCCGCCGCGTGGCCCGCGTCGAGCCGCGTGCCACCGCACCACACGGCGGCGGGAGCGCGCACCGCGTCGAGAATCTTGGCGAGGGCCGTGCCGGGGTCCACGTCGACGTCTCCGACCCCCTCCACCGTGACGCGCATGCTCCGATGTCATCGCACGCGGCGGCCGTGACGCGAGGGACGAGCCGATGATGGGGGACGGCGGGTGTCACATCAGGGGCTGGTGACATCGGCGGCGGGCGCGACGGGATCGAGCACGCCATCGCTGCCGACGATCCCGGCGTACCACGTGTAGTCGCGATCGAAGTAGGTGCGCGGGATCGCCTGCAGCGTGTAGCTCGCCTGGCGCACGCGCGACTCGACGACCGCCTCGGGATCCGTCGACCAGTCGAACCACTCGGGATTGCGCGTGAGCACCACGGGCGCGGTGTCCCATGACTGCGCGAGGGTCGCGAGCTCGTCCGGTTCGAGCTCGGCGAGCGCGAGCACCGTGGGCTCGTCGCACATCACCCTCAGCGATCCGAAGTGAGACGAGGTCCCCGCGAGCACGATGGGGCGGTCGGGCGCCACCTCGCACAGCGAGGTGATCTGGTCGTACGCACCGCTCATCTCCCTCACGAACACGGGTGTCGCGCCCGACACGGGAAGGTCGTCCCCGAGGTCCACCGACAGCCACGTCGTGAGCGGCAGGACCACGAAGGCCCCTGCCGCGATGCGCCTCGCACGCAGGCGCGCCTCGGCGGTCGCGAGCCGGCCGGCGAGCCACCATGCGGCGACGGCGGCCGCGATCGCGAAGCCGGGAAGAGTGACCGCCTCGAAGCGACGGAAGGCCCACAGTTGGTCGGGGACCACCTCGGGGTTCCAGAAGTACAGGAGCGACGTGGGCAACACGGCACCCAGGAGAAGCGCCCACGCGGGACGTCCGCGCAGCATCCACACGGTGGCGAGGCCGAGGCCCAGGATGCCGAGGATCACGATCGGCCAGGTGAGGTAGTAGCTCACCCATGCGACCGTGTGCTCCGCGTAGGTGCGCGTGGGATCGACCTCGAGTCCCTGGGCGCGCTGGAAGGACTCCACCACCGAGCTGGTGAACTGGTCGACCGGGTCGTCCGTGCTGCGGTGCGACACCCACCACAGGGGCCGCGACGCGAGCACGGCGAGGAGGCCCGACACCGCGACACCCGCCGCGACCGCGCCCCGCCGTCCCAGCATCGTCCTCACGCCCGTCGCGAGGCGCTCGCCACCCGCGAGCCACGTCAGCACCCACACCGCGAGCACCGCGGCCGCCACGGCGTAGCCCAGGGTCAGCGTGCGGGCCTGGTCCCCCAGGCGCTCCGCATAGCCCTCGCTCCATCGCCACAGCGCGGCGTAGCCCGCGAGCAGGATCGCCGCCTGCACCCCGATCACGAGGAGCCCGAGCCCCGCACGGCGCGCGCGCGGCAGGTCCGACAGCGCGAGCGCAAGCACGGCGGCGCCGAGTAGCCCGATCGCGAAGGCGGCGCCGTCGATGCGGATGAACGATGTCGCGCCGCCGGCGGCCGCTCCCAGGACGAGCGGTCCGGCTCGTCCCTCCTCCACGCCTCGCCAGAGCCACAGCGCGGCCGACAGCGCGAGCACGAGGGTGAGAGGCTCGGTGTACGCGGAGCGGGACAGGCCGATATGCGCGACGGACAGCGCGACGGCCGCGGCGGGGGCGAGCGACGCGAGCGGGCCCAGCATGCGGCGTGCGAGCGCGTACACCACCAGGATCCCGACGGCCCCGATCAGCAGGTTGAAGACCAGCACTCCACGGTCGCCCGCGATCCACCCGCCCACCGCGATGACGGCGGACAGCAGGCGCGCGCCCTGCGGCTGAATCGCGTCGCCGCGCAGGTTCCAGGCCTGGGACGCGTCCGCGAGCACGGTCGGGTCGACCTCGGCCGCCTCGATCGCCCCCAGGCTCGGGATGTCGGCGTGGGGGTGGTCGACCAACCACAGCCCGGTCAGCGTGAGGAAGCCCGGATCCCGCACGACGATGAGGTACTCGGCCGCGAGCACGGCGTTGACCACCGCCCACACGCCGGCCCCCGCGAGCGCCACGATCGCGCCGGCCCTGTCCGCCGCCGCGACGCGCGTGGGGCGCGGGACGATGCGCCAGGCGAGCGCCGCGATGACCGCGGCGGTCGGCAGCACGGTCCAGGGCGAGAACAGGCCGACGCTGACCCACCCGCCGGCGGACAGCGACAGCGCCACGAGCACGAGGACGATCCGCTCGGGTGCGGTGACGAGGGCCACCGCGCCTCGCGAGGGGTGCCCTGGCCGGGAGGGCGTGGACGCCAGGGAGGAGGCATGTCTCGTCACGGCCACCCAGCGTATCCGCGCTGGGGCACGCGCGTCCCTGTGGGTCATTGCAATGTCGCGGGGCGCGGGTAGGGTGTCGTCATGACGCGAATTGTTTTGGTCGAAGATGACCCGACCATTTCAGAACCCTTGACCCGTGCTTTGGGCCGGGAGGGGTACGACGTCGAGTGGCATGGGACGGGCATGGGTGGCGTCGAAGGATCAGACGACGCGGACCTTGTCATCCTTGACCTCGGTCTTCCCGACATCGACGGCGTCGATGTCGCGCGGCGCATCCGCGAGAAGGGCCTGCAGGTGCCCATCCTCATGCTCACTGCGCGCGCCGACGAGGTCGACCTGGTCGTGGGCCTGGATGCAGGCGCGGACGACTACGTCACCAAGCCGTTCCGGCTCGCCGAGCTGCTCGCGCGCGTGCGCGCGCTGCTGCGCCGTCGCACCGGCTCGGAGTCCGGCGCCGACCTCGAGGCGGCGGGGGTGCGCATCGATGTCGCGGGTCACCGCGCGTACCTCGACGGCGTCGAGCTGCAGCTGAGCAGCAAGGAGTTCGACCTGCTGCACGTGCTCGTCGCGAGCGCGGGCTCCGTGGTCTCGCGCGACACGCTCATGCGCGAGGTGTGGTCGGCGGATCCCGGTGCGCCGTCCAAGACCCTCGATATGCACGTGTCGTGGCTGCGCCGCAAGCTCGGCGACGACGCCGCTCACCCGCACTTCATCACGACGGTGCGCGGGATGGGCTTCCGCTTCGAGACGGGCACCTAAGGGGAGCCGTGCGCCGCCGCGTCCTCGCCGCGACCTTCTCCGCTCTGGCCGTGGCGGTGGTCATGCTCGGCATTCCCCTCGCCGTCGCCGCGGCCCAGATCATCCGTGACGACGCCCTGCGCGACCTCGACCTGCGCGCGAGCACCGCCGCCCGCTCTCTCGAGGTGCGCTACCTCTCGGGCGAGCCGATCACGGCCAGCAACGTCGACTCGTTCGTGAGCGAGCGCCCCGGCGCCCCCGAGTACATCTACGTGCGCCTGCCCGACGGCACGGTGCTGACCGCGGGCGAGGAGCCCTCGCCCGCCTACTCGGAGAGCCACGCGACCGACTCGGGGATCGTGGTGCTGGCCTACCTGTCGACGTGGGACGTGTACTGGCAGATCGCGCGCGTCGTGGGCCTGGTGCTCGCGAGCGGCTCGGTCGCGATTGTCGCGGGCGCCGCGATGGCGATCTGGCAGGCCAATCGACTCTCCGCCCCGCTCGTGTACCTCGCCGCCTCCGCCGAGCAGATCGGGTCGGGTCAGGTGCGCCCGCGCCTCGAGAGCACGGGCATCGAGGAGATCGACCTGGTGGCCGAGGAGCTTGCCAGGTCGTCGGACCGCATGGCAGCGCGGCTCGCCACCGAACGCCAGTTCGCGGCCGATGCCTCGCATCAGCTCAGGACGCCGCTCACCGCGCTGTCGATGCGGCTCGAGGAGATCTCCGCGCTCACGCAGCAGGACGAGGTTCGCGAGGAGGCGGACCGCTCTCTCGAGCAGGTCGAACGCCTGGTGGGGGTCGTGGACGAGCTCCTGGGCCGGTCGCGACGCGCGCTCGGCTCCGGTACGGAACTCGTGCAGCTCGACGAGGTCTTCGCGCAGCAGCGCGCCGAGTGGGCCGCCGCGTTCACGGGGGCGGGCAGGCGACTCGTGATCGCGCCCACACACGCGACCGTGTTCGCGACCCCGGGCGGCCTGGCCCAGGCGCTCGCGACGCTCATTGAGAACTCGCTCAAGCACGGCGGCGGCACCACGCGCGTCACCGCGCGCGAGTCGGGACAGAACCATGCGGTCGTGATCGAGGTCACGGACGAGGGCGAGGGCGTCCCCGAGTCGATCGCGCCGCGCATCTTCGAGCGCGAGGTGACCTCGGGCCGCGGCACGGGGCTCGGTCTCGCGCTCGCGCGCGACCTCGTGACCGCCGATGGCGGCAGGCTCGAGCTCGCTCAGCGCGTGCCCGCCACGTTCGCGGTCTTCCTGCAGGGGGTCCCGCGCATGGTCGAGCTCGAGGAGATCGTCCCCCACGCACAGCAGTCCGAGCGCCGCCGCCGCAGGCGGTGACCCGCTATCGGGGCGAGGTGCGGGGGTCCGCCGCCCCGGCATCGTCCCCCAGTACCGCGGGGGCGGGCGCCTCGAAGACGAACAGGCTGTAGCCGACGTAGCGCGCGATCGTGCCGAGCGCGATGCCCACGAGCGAGGCGACGTTGTCCGCGAGCAGGCTCGTGAGTCCCCAGCCGTGGTGGCTCAGCGCGACCGTGCCCGCCTCGATGATCAGGGCGGCGCCGTTGACGAGGCCGAAGAGCACGAGTTCGCGGGCCGGGCGGTGGCGGCCGCGCCCGCGGTACGTCCACTCGCGGTGGGCCACCCACGCGAACAGGATCGACGCGGCGGTCGCGATGACCTTGGCCGTCACCACGCGGTCGTCGTCGCCCGCGACGGTCGCGTCCGGGGCGAGCGGGCCCAGCCGCAACAGGTTGAACACACCCAGGTTGACGACGATCCCGGCCACGCCGACGATGCCGAAGCGTGTGAGTTCACCGACCCGCGCGCGCACCCATCCGACCACCGTCACGAGTGACGAGCCTAGCCCCCGGTAGTTTGGTGCCATGACCCCGATCGTCGCCGTCATCGGCGGAGGCCAACTCGCGCGCATGATGGCCGCTCCCGCCACCGCACTCGGCATCACCCTCCGCGTCCTCGTCGAGTCCAGCGAGGCCGCCGCGGCGTTGCCCGCTCACGAGACCGTGGTGGGCCTTCCCACGGACCCCGACGCGGTGGCCCGCCTGTTGGCCCACCCCCGCCCCGCCGCCCTCACGTGGGAGCACGAGCACATCCCGGCCGAGGTCTTCGACGCCGCGGCCGCCGCCGGCGTGCCCGCGCGGCCGGGTCTCCACGCACTGCTGTACGCGCAGGACAAGATTGAGATGCGGGCCCGCATGGATGCGCTCGCGCTTCCCAACCCCGCATGGGCGCATGTCGAGACCGAGGACGAGGTCGAGGCCTTCCTCGCCGTCCACGGCGGCGCGGGCGTGCTCAAGACCGCGCGCGGTGGCTACGACGGCAAGGGAGTGAGGGTGATCGGCTCACCCGGCGAGGCCACCGACTGGCTCCGCGCGGCGGCCGACGGCGGCCCGCGCGTGCTCATCGAGGAGAAGGTGCCGTTCGATCGCGAGCTCGCGGTCCTCGTGGCGCGCCGGCCCTCGGGCGAGCTGCGGGCGTGGCCCACGGTCGAGTCGATCCAGCGCGCCGGGGTGTGCTCCGAGGTCATCGCTCCCGCCCCCGACCTGCACGGGGCCGTCGCGGACGAGGCCGCCAGGATCGCGTCCGAGATCGCCCACGGCCTCGACGTGACCGGGGTGCTGGCCGTCGAGATGTTCGTCGCCGGCGACCGCATCCTCATCAACGAGCTCGCGATGCGGCCCCACAACTCGGGTCACTGGACCATCGACGGGTCCCGCACGAGCCAGTTCGAGCAGCACCTGCGTGCCGTGCTCGACCTGCCGCTCGGAGACACCACCCCCACGGCGCCGTGGACCGTCATGGCGAACGTGCTGGGCGGGGCGCGCATCGCGCTCGCGAGCGCTCTCGCGGAGGTCGACGATGCCGGGGCGAAGATCCAGTTGTACGGCAAGGGGGTGCGGGCCGGGCGCAAGGTCGGCCACGTGAACGTGTCCGCTGGCACCCGCGAGGAGGCCTACGCGAGGGCCGTCGCGGCCGCCGCTATCGTGAGGGACGGAGGTGGCGCATGAGCGCGATTCGAGTGGGGTTGGTCATGGGGTCGGACTCCGATTGGCCCACGATGCAGGCGGCGGGCGAGGCGCTCGCCGAGTTCGGCATCGGATACGAGAAGGACGTGGTGTCCGCGCACCGCATGCCCGAGCAGATGATCGCGTACGGCCGTGAGGCCGAGTCGCGCGGGCTCGCGGTGATCATCGCCGGCGCGGGCGGCGCCGCCCACCTTCCCGGCATGCTGGCGTCCGTGACGACGCTGCCGGTGATCGGCGTGCCCGTGCCCCTGAAGCACCTCGACGGTATGGACTCGCTGCTGTCGATCGTCCAGATGCCGGCGGGCGTGCCCGTCGCCACTGTGTCGATCGGGGGAGCGCGCAACGCCGGGTTGCTGGCGGCGCGCATCCTGGGTGCGGGAGAGGGCGACGAGGCCGCGCGGATCCGCGCGCGCATGGAGGCCTTCCAGGACGAGCTCCGCGAGGTCGCCTACGCGAAGGGCGAGGCGCTCCGCCGGGCTTGACGCGGGAAGCCTGACACAGGAGGTCTGGCACGCGAAGCCGGCCGCGGCATCGTCCCGATGACCGGCCTCCGCGCGCCGCGTGCTACGGCAGCACGCAGCTGTCGAGAATCTCGTCCTCGGTCTCGCGCTCGGGGCTGGGCGACACCGAGGGCGTCGCGGAACCCGAGGCGGTGGGGGTCGGTGCGGCCGAGGACGACGGGTCGGGCGAGGCGCTGGGGTCCGTGGTGGGCTCGAGCAGCGCGGGGTTGATGGTCTCGTCGGCCTTGAGCGATGCCCACATCTCGGCGGCATCGGGCTCGGTCCACAGCACGTCGCCGCTCGAGTCGCCCGCATACTCCCACGGCACCGTCGTCATGTAGAGGTTCGCGGTGTCGAAGTTGCGCAGGCTCCACGCGAGTCCCAGCAGGTAGTGGGAGTCGCCGAATTCGGGGTCCATCGTGAGCGACTCCGCAAGGGCCGTGATGAACTCGGTGCCCTTGGTGGCGTCCGTGAGCAGGTTGAGGCCCAGCGCCTTGCGCGCCATGTTGGTGAGCAACTCCTGCTGGCGCTCGATGCGCATGAGGTCGGTGCCGTCGCCCAGTCCCTCGCCGGTGCGGGCGCGGGCCCACGCGAGCGCCGTGGTGCCGTCGAGCACCTGCGCGCCCGCCTCGAGGTCGAGGTTCGCCTTCGAGGAGCTGACGTCGTTCGGGATACACATGGGCACGCCGTCGAGCGCGTCGACCATGTTGACGAAGCCGGAGAAGTCGACCACGGCATAGTGGTCGATGAGGATGCCCGTGAGGTCGTACAGCGTCGTCGCGACGCATGCCGCGGCCTCCGCGACGTTGCCGTTCTGGCCGCCGTTGGCGAACGCGATGTTGAACTTGCCCGTCCACCCCCGCACGGTCGAGCCGTCGAGCATCTGGCAGTCGGAGATCGCGACGCGCGAGTCGCGCGGGATCGACACCATCTCGACGCGCGAGCGGTCGGCCGAGACGTGCATGACGATCGTGGTGTCGTTGCGCATGCCGTCGACCGAGTCGTGGCTGAGGTCCGAGTTCTCGCCCAGGCGCGTGTCGGACCCCATGAGCAGGATGTTGAGCGCCTTGCCCGCCGAGGCATCCTCGGGGGTCGCCTCCGGCTCGGGGGTGTGCGACGGCAGCAGGCCGCTGATGTCCTGCGTCGTGAAGCTGTTGTCGATCCGGTTGAGGCTGGTCTCGACGAACACGAGCCCGAAGCCGGCGGCCGCCGCGAGGACGCCCAGCACCGCGCCGACCGCACGACGCGACGGGATGCGGGTGGCGTGGCGCAGGCGGCGACGGCTGCGAGGGTCGGTGACCTCGACGGTCATACATGCTCCTGGGCTCGGCGTGCGCGCGCACGCGTGTCGGTACTGGCGACCCAACGCACGCGGGGCGTCGCGCGTTCCCTCCGTCGCGTCAGCGGCACGCGTCGAGCAGGGACTCCGGTCCGGCGGGGGACGGGGTGACGGCGGGCTCTGCTGTCGCGGAGGCGGTCGGCTCGGAGGGCTGCTCGTCCTTCTTGCCGTCGTCCCACGTCGAACTCGAGTCACCCTCAACCGTGACGGAGATGGGTCGGTCGTTGCGGATATCGTCCCACATCTGTTCCGCGTCGGGCAGAATCTCGACGTTGAGCCGGTCCTCGGTGTACGCCCACGGCACGGTCTCGAAGCGCACCGCGCCGAGGTCGAGGTTGCGCAGGCTGTAGGCGAGGCCCAGGAGATAGGACGTGTCGGCGAGGCCCGGGTCCATGGTCAGCGACTCCGCCGCGGCGCGCAGGAAGTGGGTGAGTTCGCCCACGTCGGTGAGCAGATTCTTCGACAGCGCCGTCGCCGCCACCTGCTCGAGGAGCTGCTGCTGTCGCGTGATGCGTTGGAGATCGGAGCCCGAGACCCCGCCCTGCTCCGCTGTGCGCAGCCGAGCGTACGCGAGGGCGGTCTTGCCGTCGAGCGTCTGGGGCCCGGCCGCAAGGTCGAGGTGTGCCTTCTCGGAGACCAGCCGCTCGGGGATACACATCGGCACGCCGCCGAGCGCGTTGACCATGCCAACGAAGCCCGTGAAGTCGACTACCGCGTAGTGGTCGATGTAGACGCCCGACAGTTGCTCGACGGTCTTGATCGAGCACGCCGCCGCCTCCGCGGCGTTGCCGCGCAGTCCTCCATTCGCGAAGGCGGTGTTGAAGTCGCCGTAGCCGCCAGGGACGGTGTCGCCGTCGAGGTACGCACACTCGGGGATGTCGACCTGCGCATCGCGCGGGATGGACACTGCCTCGACGCGCGTGCGGTCGGCGGAGATGTGGACGAGCAGCGTCGTGTCGTTGCGCATGCCCTCGACGACGCCGCCGCCGTCGATGTTGCCGTTCGCGCCGTCGCGCGCGTCCGAGCCCATGAGCAGCAGGTTGACGGCCTCGCCAGCGTCCGAGTCGACGGGCCGGTCGGGCCGCTCGCCCACGAGCGACTCGAACTCCTGCGAGTTCGCGCTGAGGGCGCCGCCCACCTGATCGACCACGGTATTGCCGTACACGAGCGTGAATCCCAGCACCGCGACGATCACGAGCGTCGCAATCCAGATCACGCGCTGCATGAGCCCCGGCCGCGCGTGGCGAGCCTGCGGCACGCTCGTGTCCGTCATCCATCCCCCAGGGCTTGTCGTAGCCGCATTCTAGGGCGGGGACGATGCGCCGGCGGTGAGGCGCGGGCCGCGTCGGGCGGCCCGTGGGCCGCCCCGTGGCGCCGACACGCCCGGTCGCGCGTGTCGGCACTTGCGTGGGATACGCCACACTCGACTTGACGCGTGGTGATTACACGGCTGTAATTCCTTGTGACGGGTTTCATCTCGTCGCGATCGGAGGTGGGGACCGTGTGGAATATCTACGACGGCTCAGTGCCCTCGGACGCAGGCAAGCCGGCATCGACACTGGCGTCGGTGGTGGACATCTTCGGCGGTACCGATGATGACGGACCGCTGGGGTGGCAAGAGCGCGCGCTGTGCGCTCAGACCGACCCGGAGGCGTTCTTCCCTGAAAAGGGTGGCTCAACGCGCGAGGCCAAGAAGGTGTGCGGGTCGTGTGACGTGCGCTCAGAGTGCCTCGACTACGCGCTGGAGAACGACGAGCGATTCGGTATCTGGGGCGGGCTGTCGGAGCGCGAGCGCCGCAAACTCAAGCGGCGCGCGGTCTAGCCGGAAAGCCTGCGTGGGAGCACGATGAGCCTTGCGCGCCTGCTGGTGCGCGCGATCGTGGTCTCCGACACGCGTTCCGAGCGCCTTCCCGACGTCCTCGCGGCTGTCGCGGCTCAGACGCAGCGGCCCGATCTTTTGCACGTCGTGCTGCCCGCTGACGCCGAGCGACCGCGCACCCCCGAGGGACTCGAGATCGACTGGGTCGTGGGAGGACGCACGTACGCCGAGGGCGTCGACGCCGTGTTGGCGGCGCATCCGAGTCACCCCCACGAGTACGTGTGGCTGCTTCACGATGACTCCGCACCCCTGCCCGACGCGCTCGCGCGTCTGGCCGCGACGGCCAAGAAGCGCACCGCGGCCGCGGTGGTCGCGCCGGCGCAGGTGAGGTGGGACGACGTCAGCCGCCTGGTCGGCCTGGGCGTCACGACGACCGTGATCGGTGCCCGGCGCATCGACCTGGTGGACGAGGACGACATCAACCAGGGCCAGTACGACGAGCGCGACGACGTCCTGGCGGCATCGCTCGCCGCGGCGCTCGTGCGTCGCGACGCTTGGGAGCGGCTGGGCGGGCTTGAGCCCGCGTATCGCGGCTTTGGCGACAGCCTCCACTTCTGCCGGCTCGCGTGGCGCTCGGGCTACGACGTCGTGATCGTCCCCGCGGCGAAGGTGCGGCACGCTCAGGAGTCCCTCACGGGCGAACGCGGCGGCGCGCTGCGTGGTCGTGCGCGCGCATACGGCGCGGGTCGGACGGGCGAGTGGATCCACGCGCTGTCGTGGTCGCCGGCGATTGCCGTTCCCTTCCTTGTCGTGTGGAGCTTCCTCTCCGCCGCGCTGCGCGCCGTGCTTCGCGTCGCGCAGAACGAGTCGCGGATGGTCGGCGCGGACCTCGCGGTGCCGTGGCGGGTGCTGACCCGCCTCCCTCGGCTACCCGGCATCCGTGCGCGCATCCGTCGGACGGTGACCAGGCCGCGCGCGGTCGTGCGCCCCTTCCTCGTCGGTGCCCGCGCCGTCGCCTCGCACGTGCGCTCGCGAGAGATGCGTGCCTACGACAGGTGGCGGGCGCAGTCCGCGCCGTCAGACATGGTCCGCGCCGAGCTGGCCGAGGCGGCGATCCGCCGCCGTACGGGACTCGCGGCGCTCGCTCTCGCCGCGATCGCGGCCTCGGTCGCGCTGCACGGCACGTGGCTCACCGCGCTGGGTTCGGGGCGCATGCTCGTGGGCGAGGCGCTGGGCGCCACGAATGTCTCCCTCGCGGCGCTGTGGGAGCGCACGTGGTCGGGATGGGATCCGAGCGGATTCGGATCACCCGCTCTCGACGGCGCCTTCAGTGCGATGCTGCTGCCCGCCGCCGTCCTACCGGGCGGCGTGCGGGTCTGGGTCGGCCTGGTGCTTGGCCTTGGCGTCGCGATCGCGGTCGTGTCCGCGTGGTGGGCGCTGGGAGCGGCGACGCGGTCGGTGTGGGCGCGTGCGCTTGGCGCGCTCGCCTATGGGCTGTGGCCGCTGCACCTCCAGGCCATCTCGGATGGTCGCCTCGGAGCGGTGATCGCGCACCTCATGCTCCCGTGGTTCGCCCTGGGACTCGCGCGCGCCGCGGGCTGGCATCGGGGTGAGGCGGTCGGCGGCGGCGAGGAGTTCCCCGCGCGCCGGCACGCGAGTCCGAGCGCCGCGATGGGGGCGGCATTCTCCGCGGCGGTCATCGTGACCGCCGCGCCGGCCCTGCTCGTGCCGCTCGTCGTGATCCTCGCGGCGGCGGGCGCCGTCGCGGGCCGTGCGCGCTGGCGCGTGTGGTCCGCCGCCGTGCCCGCGCTCGTGGTCTCTGCGCCGGCGCTGGTCGCCGCCTGGCACGCCGGCGTCGTGTCCCGCGACGCGTGGGCGATCCTCGCGCGCGAAAATGGACCCGCTCTCGCCGCGGAGAGCGTCGAGCCGTGGCGGCTCGTGCTCGGCCTGACGGGCGAGACCGCCCTGACTCCCGGCCTGCCCGACGCCGCCGCGACCCTCGCCGCGAGTGCGGTGGGAATCGGCATCGTCGCCGCGGCCGCGCTCGCCGCTCTCTCGGGTCGCGCCCCGTGGGCCGTCGCAGGTGGGTTGCTGACCGCGGCTCTCGGCGTGCTGGCGGCCGCCGCCTCGCAGGCGACCGTCGTCGTCGCGGCCGACGGGGCGGGTCAGGCGGCCGCCAACGGCTTCGCGGGACCGGGCACGTCTCTTGCCGCCGCCGGCCTCATCGCCGCCGCCGCCGCGGCATCGTCCCGACTCTGGGCCGGCAGCACCGGACCCCGTCGGACCGCGGTTCGCCTCGTGTCGTCGCTTGTGGTCACCGCGTTCGCCGCAACCCTGGTCTGCGTCGTCGTGGTCGAGGCGTGGCCGACCCGGCCCGAGCGAGGCGATGTCCACCCCTCCGACGCCACGGTGCTGCCGCTGGTCGCTGAGCTCGAACAGGAGCTGGCGACGCGCCAGCGCGCGCTCGTGCTGACCGATACCGAGGCAGGCGTCGACTACGCGGTGCTCGAGCGCGCGGGCACGGTGACCCTCACGGGGCGGGCGCAGCGCGACGCGGAAGGTGCCGCGCTCGCGGGCTCCGGCACGCCCGCCGTGACCCCCGAGACACTCGCGCCGGTAGTCGCGACGATGGCCGGGGCGGGCACGGGGGCCGAGGAGCGGCTCGTGACGTGGGGCATCGGAGTCGTGGTCGCGGCCCCCGAGTCCCCGATGATCGCGGGGGCGTTGGCCCAGATTCCCGGCCTTCACCTCATCGGTGCGAGCGAGTACGGCACGACCTTCCGCGTCGAGCCCGAGGAGGACACCGTGGTCGCGCGTGCGTGGATCGAGTCGTCCGGGGCGGAAACCGTCACGCTGGAATCCGACTCGCGATCGGGTTCCACCCGCGACGCTGGCGGCGCGGGCGGGACGCTCGTCATCGCCGCGGCCGCCGACCCCGGGTGGCGCGCCACCGGCGACGGCCGCGCGCTCGCCGCGGTCGAGGATGCCGAGGGGCGCGTGGCCTTCGACGTGCCCGCGGGCGTGGACACGGTCACCTATGCGTATGTCGACGAGGGCTATCGGTTCTGGTGGTGGGCCTCGGCGGTTGCCGTCGCCTGGGCGATGATCGGGATGGTGCCGCTCCATGACCGCCGCTACGTGGCGGTGCGACGATGATCCGGCGGGTGGTGGTGGCGGCAGCGGCCGTCGCGGCGATCGGAGCGGTCGTGGTGTCGGCGCGACTCGGCGGCGAGGAGCCGATGCCCGCCGCGCCCTTCTCCGGCGAGGTCACCCCGGCGGCGCAGCCCGTCGCGTGCCCCGGTCCCGTCGAGATTCCCGTGGGCGAGATCGAGGGAGGGGATCCGGCCCTCGGCTCGGGCTCCGATGACCGGACCTATGCCGGGGAGGGCGGGGCGGCCGGCACGGAGCCGCTCGGGGCGGGCTTCCTGGTGCGCGGCGACGCGGGCGCATCGGTCGAGCGGATCGGCGCGGGCGATGTCGCGGGCCTCGCCGCGGCCTCATGCGTGGCACCCACGCGCGACCAGTGGCTCGTCGGCGGGTCGACGACGCTTGGGTCGAGCGCCCGCCTGGTGCTGTCCAACCCGTCCGATGCCACGACGGAGGCCACCGTCACGTACTACGGGCCGCTCGGCAAGCTCGAGGAACGCACCGTGGCGACCCTCGCGGCCGGCGCCCAGCGCGAGATCCTGCTCGAGGGCGTGGTCCCCGAGGTCTCCGCCCTCGCGATGCGGATCGTGGCCACGGGTGCGGGGGTCGTCGCCCACCTCCAGGACTCTCGCCTCGACGGCTTCCAAGCGGCGGGCACGGATTGGGTGGGACGCGGCGCCGTGCCGTCCACCTCTCTGGTGGTGGCGGGTGTCGGCGGTGCAGAAGCCGAGTCCACGCTGCGCATCATGGCCCCCGAGGGCGCGACGGCGAGCCTCACGCTCACGGGCGAGGACGGAATCGTCGAGTGGGGTGGGGTGACGGCGCTCTCGCTCGAACCGGGAGTCGTGACCGAGGTCGAGATTCCCCAGGTCGAGGGGGGCGCGATCGAGATCAGCGCCGATTCCCCCGTGGTCGCCGCGGCGATGATGCGCGAGCCGCGCGAGATCCAGGACGGCCCGGCCGGCTCCTTCGCGTACGACCTCGCGTGGACCGCCGCCCAGGACGTATCCGACCGACTCGCGCGCTCGGTCGTCGTCACCGATCACGTCACCGCGGTCACGGTGCACGCTCCCGCGACGGCGGACTTCGAGTTGACGGATGCCTCGGGCGCGGTGGTGGCCTCGGCCACCGTGACCGCGCGCACGAGCGCGACGATCCCGCTCGAGGTGGCTCCCGGCACGACGCTCACCGCGCAGGGCCGGTTCACGTGGGTGCTGGTCCTCGACGACGAGCCCGGCTTCCTGGCGCGCGTGGCGCCGCGCCGCACCGATGTCGAGCCGCTCGTGGTCGAGGTGGGCCAGCGCCCGTACGTGGGGCCCGTGGCGGTCCGCGAGGACTGAACGGGGCCTCCGCCCCCTAGGAGCCGTACTCGGGATCGACGTCCTCGGGCGGGTGGCCCACGAGGTGGGCGACGTGCTCGGTCACGACGTCGCGCACGAGCGCGGGCAGGTCGGCCGGCTCCGCGCGCTGTTCGATCGGGCGCCGGTACAGCACCACCCGCGAGGGTTGACCGAGGTCGGCGGGGAAGAGCCTGCCGAGCGGCACGCCCTCCTCCCATGGCGTGGGATCCGACGGCGGCACGTCCTCGGTCCCGAACTCGACGCGCCCCCACTGGTCTCCCCAGCGCGGCTCCAGCCGGTCGACCGCGTCGGCCACGAGGTCGTCGAACCTCTCGGCGCGCGTGCGATGGCCGGGCGCGCCGAAGGGGAGCAGTGGCCTGCGCAGGCCACGGCCGTGGCGATCGCGGCTGGACATAGGGCGAGGCTACCGCGAGCGCCGGGCCGTCCCGGCGTGGCTTGCGCCGCGACGGACGATGCGCGGGTAGCGTCACTGTTCGTGATGGCAACCCGGCAGTGCTCGCGCTCGTCGTGCTCGCGCCCGGCGGCTGCGACGCTCACGTATGTGTACGCGGACTCGACCGTGGTGGTGGGCCAGCTCTCCGCCACCGCCGAGCCGCACTGCTATGACCTGTGCGCTCACCACGCGGACCGCTTCACCGCGCCCCGCGGCTGGGATGTGGTGCACCTCCACAGCGACCTGGTCGACCCCGAGCCGTCGACCGACGACCTCGAGGCTCTGGCGCGCGCTGTCCGCGAGGCCGGTCGGCCCCGCCCCGCCGCCGCATTCACTCCTCCCGTGCCCCTCGCTTCCGAGCCGCGCCGCGGTCATCTCAGGGTCATCTCGAACGAGGCCTGATCGCCCTCCGGTGCCGCCGCATCGTCTCTCGGCCGCGCCGGCGCGCGAGGACGGCCGCACCGGTACCCTGGGTCCGTGACTGACGCACCCGACCTGTCCGGCCTCATCAAGTCCTACGACGTCCGCGGAATCGTGGGCGAGGATCTCACCGCGGAGGTCGCGACGGCGATCGGCGCGGCGTTCGCCGACGCCATTGTGCTGCCCGATGGAGAAACCACCGTGGCGATCGGTCACGACATGCGCGACAGCGGGCCGTGGCTTGCCGACGCGGTGGCGGAGGGCCTGACGTGTCGCGGAGTGAACGTCGTGAGGATCGGGCTGTGCTCGACCGACGGCCTCTATCACGCGTCGGGCGCG
This sequence comes from Demequina sediminis, assembly GCF_039545075.1. Classification (NCBI taxonomy): domain Bacteria; kingdom Bacillati; phylum Actinomycetota; class Actinomycetes; order Micrococcales; family Demequinaceae; genus Demequina; species Demequina sediminis. Next base: position 49,369 of record NZ_BAABRR010000012.1, read on the forward strand.
CTCGACCTGCCCGGCGTGATGATCACCGCGAGCCACAATCCCGCCGCCTACAACGGCATGAAGCTGTGCCGCTCGCGCGCCCGTGCGGTCGGGGAGAACTCGGGCCTCGCCGACGTGCGCGCGCTCGCCTCGCGCTATCTCGTTGAGCCGCCCGCCACCGCCCCGGTGCGCGGCGCCGAGTCCACCCGCGAGATGGTGGGCGAGTACGGCGCGTTCCTGCGCTCGCTCGTGCCTCTCGACGGCATCCGCCCGCTCACGGTCGTGGTCGACGCCGCGAATGCGATGGCCGGCTACACGGTGCCTGCGGTGCTGGGCACCGAGGCCGGGCTGGGGGAGCTCCCCCTCACGATCATCCCGTTGTACTTCGAACTCGACGGCACGTTCCCCAACCACGAGGCCAACCCGCTCGACACGGACAACCTGCGTGACCTCCAGGCCGCGGTGCGTGCCCACGGCGCGGACATCGGCCTCGCCTTTGACGGCGACGCGGACCGCTGCTTCGTGGTCGACGAGCGCGGCGAGGTGGTGACGCCGTCGACCATCACGTGCCTCGTGGGTCTGCGCGAGACGGCGCGCGAGCTCGCCGAGGGTCGCGAGCCCACCGTGATCCACAACCTCATCTCCTCGCGTGCGGTGCGCGAGCAGCTGTCCGCCGCCGGCGCGGTCCCCGTGCGCTCGCGCGTGGGCCACAGCTACATCAAGGCCGAGATGGCGCGCCTCAACGCGATCTTCGGCGGCGAGCACTCGGCGCACTTCTACTTCCGCGACTTCTTCTTCGCCGACTCGGGGATGCTCGCGGCGATGCACGTGCTCGCGGCGCTGGGCACTCAGGACCGCACGCTGTCGCAGATGCTCGAGACGTATCACCCCTACACCGCCTCCGGCGAGATCAACTCCCGCGTGGACTCCGTGCCCGATGCGCTCGCGCGGGTGCGTGCAGCGTTCGTGACCGAGGACGTCGAGGTCGACGAGTTCGACGGGCTCACGGTCGAGCACTGGCCCGCGCCGGGCGAGGGCGAGCGCTGGTGGTTCAACGTCCGCCCCTCCAACACCGAGCCCTTGCTGCGGCTCAACGCCGAGGCCGACGGCGAGGCGCTCATGGAGCGCGTGCGCGACGCGGTCCTCGCCGTCATCCGGGAGGCCTGAGGTGTCGACCGAGGGCGGCACCAAGGCTGTCGTCGCGGCGCTCACCGCGAATCTCGGAATCGGCATCACGAAGTTCGCGGCGTGGGGGCTCACGGGGGCGTCGTCGATGCTCGCCGAGGCGATCCACTCGGTCGCGGACTCGGGAAACCAGGTGCTCCTCCTCGTGGGCGGACGCCGCGCGCGCAAGGAGGCCACCGAGGAGCACCCGTTCGGGTACTCGCGCTACCGCTACTACTACGCATTCCTCGTCGCGATCGTGCTGTTCTCGCTCGGTGGTCTGTTTGCGCTGTACGAGGCGTGGCACAAGTTCAGCCATCCGGAGCCGATCGAGTCGTGGCACTGGGTCCCCTTGCTGGTGCTGGTGGTGGCGATCGGCCTCGAGACCATGTCCTTCCGCACCGCGATCGTCGAGTCCAACAAGGTGCGGGGCAAGGTCGGCTGGGGCCGCTTCATCCGCCGCTCGCGCTCTCCCGAGCTGCCCGTCATCCTGCTCGAGGACTTCGGCGCGCTCGTGGGGCTCGTGTTCGCGCTGTTCGGCGTGAGCATGACCCTCATCACGCACGACGGCCGCTGGGACGCGATCGGCACGCTCATGATCGGCCTCCTGCTGGTGGTGATCGCGGTGGTGCTCGGTCGCGAGACGCGCGGCATGCTCCTGGGGGAGTCCGCCGTCGAGGAGGACGTCGCCGCGATCCGCGCGGCTCTTGCCGAGGCGGGCTACCCCGACGTCATCCACCTGCGCACGATGCACCTGGGGCCCGACGACGTCCTGGTCACCGCGAAGGTGGCCGCCGAGGCGGATGCCACCCTCGACGCGCTGTCCGCACGCACCGACACCGCCGAGCGGCTCATCCGGGAGGCGGTCCCCGCCGCCCGCCTGATCTTCATCGAGACCGACGTGCGCCGGGCGAACGACCCCGCCCCCGCATCGTCTCCCACGACCCCTGCCCGTCCGACGTCTCCCAAGCCCAGTCCCCATTCGGGACAGTGACGACTCGGCGCGGAGGTTAGTCGGCGTCCGGGATGCCGAACGGCAGACGCCTCAGCGCCTCACCCTCGCTCGTCGAGCGCGCCATGCGGGCGCTCTCGATCCGCCACTCGCGGTCGCGTCGCTCGACCAGCACCGCGACCAGGAAGGCCTCGGGGTGGGTGCCCTGCGGCGGTGGGGGAGCGACGTGCGTCGCGACCTGCTGCGACAACAGCGTGCCGATGCGCACGCGCGACGGGGGGTGAATGCTGTCGACGCGCGCGAGGAACATGCGCGCGGTCAGCGCGAGGCCGTCGGGGAGGCGGGTGATGTCGGCGGTGCGCGCCCACTCGCCCAGGCCCACCGGCATCGCGAGGGTGGGCAACGCTCGCTTGGCCCCGCGCGTGCGCATCGCGTACGTGCCTGCCACGTAGTCGCCGATCCTCTTGCCGCGCGAGCCCAGGGCGGACACCGTCACGGCGAGCATGCCCGCGGTGCCGTAGACCTCGAGCACCGCCAGGAGGGCACGCGCGGTCGCGTGGCGGGCGCTCACGGGACCGCCGTCGTCGCGCACCACGCGCAGGCCCATCGCCCAGCGCCCCAGCGATCGCCCGCGCGAGAGCGTCTCGACCAGGACGGGCACGACCACGAGCCCCACCACCGTCCACGCGATGACGATCGCGCGCTGCCACGCGTCGTTGACGGCGGGCAACAGGTTGTCGAGCGCCGCGAACCCGGCGACCAGGAGCATCAGGGTCGCGACCATGTCGATCGCACCCGAGACCATGCGTAGTGGGACAGGCGCCGCGCCGGAGTCGAGCACGACTCCCTCGCCGATGAGGATTGAGTCCTCGTCCGTCATGGGCTCCCCCTGTTCCGTCTCTCCTGTGGCATCGTAGCGGCGTGGACATCGACTCCTTTGGCGCCGTTCGCGAGGCGCGCTGGACCAGGCTGCGCGAGCTCACTCGGGCACGCCGACTCACCGGCGCCGAGGCCGACGAGCTCACCCGCCTCTATCAGGCCACCGCCGGCGACCTCGCGACGGTGCGATCCTCCGCGCCCGAGCCGTCCGTCGTCTCGCGACTGTCCGTGCTGCTCGCCACCGCTCGCGTGTGGCTTACCGGCGCGCACACGACCTCGACCCGCGAGGGGGTCAGGTACCTCGTGTGGGGTCTGCCAGGGGCGCTCTACCGCGTGCGGTGGTGGGGGGTCGGGGTCACCGTGGCGGTCGTGGGACTCGCGTTCCTGTCGGGCTGGTGGACGCTCACGCATCCCGAGTCCCTCGAGCTGATCGGGCCGCCCGAGACGCGCGCGGCGATCGCCGAGCAGGAGTTCGCGAGCTACTACACGGAGTACGACTCGACGTCCTTCGCGGCGACGGTATGGACCAACAACGGCTGGCTCGCGGCGCAGTGCATCGCCTTCGGCATCACCGGCGTCTTCCCGCTCATCCTCATGTACAACACGGTCATCCAGCTGGGCGTCGCGGGGGCCGTCATGGCCGAGCATGGCGCGCTCGACGTGTTCTTCCAGCTCATCGCCCCGCACGGGCTGCTCGAGTTGTCCGCGGTGTTCGTGGCAGCGGGCACGGGGTTGCGCCTCTTCTGGACGATGCTCGTGCCGGGTCCGCGCCCGCGTGCACGTGCGCTCGCGGAGGAGGGGAGGGCGGCGATCGGTGTCGCGCTCGGCCTGGTGCTCGCGCTGTTTGCCTCGGGGTTGATCGAGGGCTACGTCACCGGCTCCGCGATGCCGTGGTGGCTCAAGATCGTGATCGGCGTGATCGCGGTGACGGCCTTCTGGATGTACATCTTCGTGGCCGGGCGCGTCGCGCACCGGGCGGGAGTGACCGGCGACTCCGAGGGCGACTTCGCGACCGATGAGGTGGCGCTGGCGGGATAGGCATCGTCCTCGCGCCGTCTCCTCCCGCCCCCGCCCCGCGGCTCCGCCACACGACTCCGCCACACGCCCCCACCCCGCGGCTCCGCCACACGCCCCCACCCCGCGGCTCCGCCACACGAGGCGGGCGGAAACGTGCGCAATCTGCGACTTCAGCTCGCGACTCGCCGACGACACGCCGACTGCTGTGTGGCGGAGCCGCGAAACGGTGTGGCGGAGCCGCGTTGGGAACAGTGCCGCGTTGGGCACAGCGCCGCGCTCGCTACAGCCGGCCCGCCGCCTTGAGGGCGAGATAGCGGTCGCACACCGCGGGAGCGAGGTCATCGGGGAGGGACAGCACGACCTCGGCTCCGAGCTGGCGCAGGCGCGTCGCCGCCGCCTCACGCTCGAGCATCGCGCGCGCGGCGGCCCCCGCGCCGTACGCCGCCTCCGCGTCCGAGCGATCCGCGAGCATCGCGCCCAGCTCGGGGTCCTCCACGGAGCCCACGAGCACCTGGTGTCGCTTCTGCAGCGCCGCGACCGCCTCGATCAGACCCGAGTCCATCGCCGAGGTATCGACGGTCGTGAGCAGCACCACGAGCGAGCGCTGGGAGACGCGGGACTGCACGAGCCTCACGAGAGCGGGCCAGTCGGGCTCGAGCAGGCTGGGCTCGACCGTCGCGAGCGCATCCGCGAGCTCGGCCATCAGCTGCGGCCCGCTCGACGCCGCGCGCGCCCTCTCGACGCGGTCGAAGGCCGTCGCCTGCACCCTGTCGCCCGCGTGCGATGCGAGCGCGCCCAGCAGCAGCGTGGCCTCGATCGAGGCATCGAGCCGAGGGGCGTCGCCCACCCGGGCGGCGGACAGCCGCGCGGTATCGAGAGCAATCACGACCCGGCGATCGCGCTCGGGGCGGTACGTGCGCACCACCACCTCGCCTCGACGCGCGGTGCCGCGCCAGTCGATGCTGCGGACGTCGTCGCCGATGACGTACTCGCGCAGCGAGTCGAACTCCGACCCCGCGCCCTTGAGGCGCACGGCCGTGCGGCCGTCGATCTCTCGCAACTGCACCAGTCGCGACGGCAGGTGGCGCCGCGACGCGAACTCGGGCAGTACCCGCACGTGGGCGGGCGCCTCGATCGACCGCTGGCGACCCGCGAGCCGCAGCGGGCCGTACGTGCGCACCGTCACCGCCCCCGCCTGGCGGTCGCCGCGGCGGGTGGGCCGGAGTATCGTCCCGAACGACTGCACCTCGCCGGGGGCGAGCGAAAAAGCGTGGCGGGTGGACGCGGCCCCCGCGGAGGGCTGCCACGCGTCACGCACCGCGCCCCGCACGCGGCGGCGGCCCAGGTTCGCGACGTCGAGCGTGGTGCGCACCGACTGCGAGAGCCTCACCGCGCCGGGCGCCTGTCGCCGCACACCCACGCGCGACGTGCGCGGAGCCATCCACACGTCGAGCAGCGCGAGCGCGACCACGCCGATGATCCACAGCCACGCGACATTGCGCGACTCGGCGAGCGCCGCGGGGATCGCCCCGAGCGCCGCGAGCGCGACGGTCCAACCGGTGATGTGCATGTCAGCGCGGCACGGGCACCGTGGTGAGCACAGACGTGAGCACGGACGTCGCGGTGACGCCCTCGAGCTCCGCCTCCGCGCGGATCCGCATGCGGTGAGCGAGCGTCCAGCCCGCGAGGGCCTTGACGTCGTCGGGGGAGACGTAGGTGCGCCCGCGCATCCACGCCCACGCGCGCGCGGTCGCCATGAGCGCCGTCGCGCCGCGAGGGGACACGCCGAGCGACACCGAGGGCGCCTCGCGCGTCGCGCGGCACAGGTCCACGATGTACCCGATGACGTCAGCCGAGATCTCCACCGAGGCCACCGCGGCGCGCGCCTGCTCGAGATCCGCGACCGATGCGACGGGAGCCAGGCCGGCGGCCGCGAGGTTGCGCGGGTCGAATCCAGCGGCGTGGCGCTGCAGCACGCTCGCCTCGGTCGCGCGGTCGGGAAGCGCGACGGGCAGCTTGAGCATGAAACGGTCCATCTGCGCCTCGGGCAGCGGGTAGGTGCCCTCGTACTCCACGGGGTTCTGGGTCGCGATCACGAGGAACGGGTCGGGGAGCTTGCGTGCCTCGCCATCCACCGTGACCTGACGCTCCTCCATCGCCTCGAGCAGCGCGGACTGCGTCTTGGGGGGCGTGCGGTTGATCTCGTCGGCCAGCATGAGGTTGGTGAACACGGGTCCCTCGCGGAACGAGAAGGCCGCCGTGCGCGCGTCGTAGACGAGCGAGCCGGTGACGTCTCCCGGCATGAGGTCGGGAGTGAACTGCACGCGCTTCGTGTCCATGTCGAGCGACGCGGCGAGCGCGCGCACGAGCAGCGTCTTCGCGACGCCGGGCACGCCCTCGAGCAGCACGTGGCCGCGGCACAGCAGCGCAATCACGAGTCCCGTGACGATCTGGTCCTGGCCCACGACCGCCTTGCCGACCTCGGTGCGCAGGCGTCCCAGCGCCTCGCGCGCGCCCGCCGACGGGTCGGGCGCGGGGGCGGGGGCCGGCACGGGCTCGTGTACGGGTGCGGACTCCTGCACGGGCTGGGGCGGCACGGGGGACGATGCCGGTGTGGCGGGAGCGGCTGCGTCGCCCTCGGGAGGGGTGGTGTCGGTCACGGTCGGTGAACCTCGCTTTCCAGTGCGTCGAGTTCGGAGATCAGGGTGAGGAGTGAGGCGTCGTCCGCCGGGGGCGGGCCGTACAGCAGCCGCTCAATGTCCGAGGTGGTGCGGCCGGTGGCGCGCGAGACGGCGGAGACCAGCGCCTCCCTGCCGTCCGCGCGTCCCACCCCGATCCTGCGGCCCATGCGCAGCGCGGCGGCCGCCCGCAGCGAGGCGGCGGCGCGCCCCGTGGCGCGGGCGCGGCGGTACAGGCGCGCGCGGCCGCGAGTGGCCTCGGAGGCGCGGACCACGACGGGCAGCGGCTCGCGCACGAGTGCGCCGAAGCGTCGCGCCTGCCAGAAGGCGGCGAGCAGCGCAGTGAGAGCGAGCGCGTAGATCGCGTTGCCGGTCCCTGGCGGAAGGAAGTCGGGGGTGGCCTCGACCTCGGTGGGCACCTCGCCATCGGTCCCGGAACCGGCCCACGTCAGCAGGCTCGGGTCGAGCCCGTCGGCGACGTACCAGACCACGTCGGGGTGGCGTCCGAGCGCGCGCACCGCGAGCGCGGCGTGACCGTGCTCCGCGAGAGCATCGTTGGTGACGAGCGCGGTCGAGGCGATGACCGTCACGGTGCGGCCGCCGTCATCGACGCGCGCGAACGCGGCGAGTCCGCCGCGCTGGACAAAGCACAGGTCGGAGCCGTCGTCGAGGGCCTCGAGCCCCCAGCCGTCGACGCGGACCGAGCCGGCGGCGATCGCGTCGGGGTCCTCGCACTGCGCCGCCGCGGTCTCGGGGAGCCCGACGATCTGCTCGCGAGCGGGCACCCCGAGCGCCTCGAGCGACTCGTCCGACGACCCCAGCAGCACCAAGTCGCCGGGGTAGTCAACCAGCGAGCCGAGCTGTCCCGTCGTGAGCAGATGGGGCTCGGCGATCACGACGGTGGTGGCGGCGGGGTCCGCGACGCGCGTCTGCGCGAGGCGGTCGACCTGGCGCACGGCGACCCCGTGATCGCGCAGGATCTGCGCGACCGCGCGTGTGCCCGTCGGCGTCGAGTTCTCGGTCGACAACGCCACGTAGTCGCCTGGGCGTGCGCCGATCGCGAGCGCGGCCACCAGCGCGACGAAGAGAATCAGCGCGACGATCCCCAGCTTGCCGCGACCGGCGCGCTCGCGCAGGCCGACCGGCGGAGGGGCGGTGCGGAACTCGGTCGCGGCGCTCATGCGCGCGCCTCGCTGGTCGCGCCGCTGGCGGAGTCGGCCGTGTCGAGGGTGCGGCGCACGTGCGCGCAGGCGACCCACGTCTCGCGCACGTGCGCGTACGTCTCGGCGCTCGCCCCGACATGGCCGTAGCGGATGCCGTCGAACGCGTCCGCGTCGTCGCCCACCCTGCTCGCGATCGTAGGCACCGCCGCGCCGGCCTGGGTCGCGGCCTCGTGAGCCGTGAGGCCCGGCGTGAGCGCGATGATGTCGCGCTCCGCGAGGCGACGGATGAGCGCGCGGTACATGTCGAGCGTCGCGGCGGCCCACTCCCCGGCGGCGGCCGCGGCCTCCGCGGACCGGCCCAGGGCATCGGCCGTCCTGTCGTCCTCGAACAACCCGTCCTCCGCGACTGCGCGGCGCGACCGGCGGAGGGGCCCCACGACGAGCCACACGACGAGCGCGATGAGGCCGGCGCCCACGAGGATCGCGATGATGGTCCCCGTCGACCCGAGAGCACCGCCCACGCCGTTTCCGAAGTCGTCGAACGCGCGCATGAGCCAGTCCCAGAACTTGGCGAGCCAGGACTCTCCGCCGCGCGTGTACTCGTCCTTCGCGAGTTCCTCTTCCGCCCAGCGTCTGGCGGTGTCCGCGTCCGGCAGGAGCGGTGGGGTGTCGATGCTCACGCGCGACGAGCCTCCGCCGCCTGGGCGAGCGTGAGGTCAAAGCCCTCGTGGCGGATCCTCAGGTCGATCATGAGCAGCGTGAACAGCGAACCCAGGTACGAGTACGTGAGCACGTACGACACGACCAACGACAGGCCCGTGATGAGGAAGAACGCGATGCCCAGGAGCACCATGTTGTCGGGCGCGAACAGCGAGACGATGACCGCGCCGAAGCTGCCCACCTGCTGCAGCACCCCGGAGACGAGGCCGATGAGCGCCGCGGCGACGAACACGACCAGCAACGCCCACCAGAAGCGCCCGCGCAGCAGCCCGATCGTGCGGCGGATGGCCGCGACGGCGCCGCGCTTCTCGAGCACCACGATGGGTCGCGCGATGCCTCCGACGGTGGTGATGATCACGCCCGTCGGGAAGGCCACCAGCACGAGCAGCACCACGCCGAGGGCAATCAGCCCTGGTTCCTCGGTGGCGGCGGCGATGAAGAACGGCGCGATCGCGATCCCGATCACCACGAGCAACGAGAGCGTTGCGAACAGGTAGAGCAAGAGCAGGGAGCCGATGCGGGGGCGCAGCACCTTCCAGGCCTCGGCGATGCGGATCTTCTCGCCGAGCGCGCCGCGCGCGACGCCGGGTGCGACGATCGCGCTCGAGAAGACGTCGGCGAGCAGCGCGGCGATCACGGCGACCACGATCACGACCACCGTGGTGGGGCTGATCGAGTTGAACTGGGAGAACGGGTCGAGCAGTCCGAGCGAGGGATCCGTGAAGAGCAGCCACATCGCGGCGGACATCAGCACGGTCGCGCCGAGCGTCAGCAGCAGGGGGCCGCCCACGATGACGCCGCGGTTGAAGCGCATCGCCTTGAACGGCAGCGCGAGCAGGTCCCCGAAGTTCAGCGGCCGCAGCGGCATGAATCCGGGCTGCCACGAGGCGAAGGTGGGGGTGGCGAACGCGGGTTGCGGCGCATAGGCGGGCGGCGGAGGCGCCGCGGGCGAGGCGCCGGAGTAGGGGGCCGATGCCATGGGCGGGACCGCGGCCGGCGGCGGCATCGGTGGGGCCGGCGGCGCGCCCTCGACGGGTGCCGGCGCGGCCCACGCGACCGCGTCTTCGCGCTGCTCCATGACGTCCTCCCAGGTCCGGTCCCGCCCATCTTGCCACGCGCCTGACGGCGTCTCGTGAGCCGCTCGGCATAATGGGGACATGACGGCAAAAATCCTGGTGGTCGACGATGACCCGGCGGTGGCGGAGATGCTCGGCATCGTGCTGCGCGGTGACGGATTCGAGACGGTGTTCTGCGACCACGGCGACGAGGCGGTGGCGGCCTTCCGGGCGACCAATCCCGACGTCATCCTGCTCGACCTGATGTTGCCGGGACGGTCGGGAATCGACATCTGCCGCGAGATCCGCGCGGAGTCGGGTGTGCCGATCATCATGCTCACCGCCAAGTCAGACACCGTCGACGTGGTCCTGGGCCTCGAGTCGGGCGCGGACGACTACGTGCCGAAGCCGTTCAAGCCGCGTGAGTTGATCGCACGCGTGCGGGCGCGACTGCGCCGCAACGACAACGCGACTCCCGCGGTGGTGCGCGTCGCGGACCTCGAGATCGACGTCACGGGCCACCGCGTGACGCGCGACGGCGAGATGATTCCGCTGACGCCGCTCGAGTTCGACGTGCTGGTCACGCTCGCGCGCAGCCCGGGCCAGGTGTTCACGCGCGAGGTGCTCCTCGAGGACGTGTGGGGATACCGCCACGCCGCCGACACGCGGCTGGTCAACGTCCACATTCAGCGTCTGCGCGCCAAGGTCGAGCGCGACCCCGAGAACCCCGAGATCATCGTGACCGTGCGCGGCGTGGGCTACAAGGCCGGTGGCGTCGGGTCGTGAGGCTCAGCGCGCGCTCCGTGTGGGCGAACCTCGCCCGGGGCCCGCGGCGCGTGTGGCGCAGGTTCCGCGGCTCGATCCTGCTACGCGTGGTGGCGACCACCACGGTGTTGGGTCTGGGTGCCGTGGTCGTGATCGGCGCGGTGATCTCGACGGAGATCCGCGACGGCCTGGTGCAGACCCGCGTCGATCGCATCCTGTCGGAGACCGCGCGCGACGCCGCGGGCGCGACGGCCAACGTTGAGGCCTCGACCGCGGAGAGCCCTGGCGACCTCCAGCAACTCGTCTACGACCTGCTTGACGGCCTGGGCACGCTCGGCGGCAACACGCGCGGGTTGGTGCTGCTGCGTGACCCGGCGAACACGTCCGGGGTGCTGTTGTCGACCCCCGTGTCCTCGACCGAGTTGGTGAGCGTCATCAGCGCGCAGATCCGCGCGTCCGTCGAGAGCGGCGCGGCGCAGTCCTGGCAGTTCGTCGCGATGCCCGAGACGGGCGAACCCGGGGTCGTGGTGGGCGTGCCGTTCGAGATTCGCGGGGCGGGCGAGTACGAGCTGTACTTCGTGTACTCGCTCGCGGACGAACAGGCGACGCTCGGCCTCATCCAGCGAATCCTCGGAGGCGGCGCCGCGGGGCTCATGGCGCTGCTCGCGGTCCTCACCTTCCAGGTGACACGGCAGACGGTGCGGCCCGTGCGCCAGGCGGCGCGCGTCGCGTCGCGTCTCGCGGAGGGCATCCTCAGCGAGCGCATGACCGTGCGGGGTCAGGACGAGATGGCGACGCTCGCGCGCACCTTCAACGAGATGGCCGAGTCGCTGCAGCGCCAGATCACGCGCATGGAGGAGCTGTCGAGGCTGCAGAGGCGGTTCGTGTCCGACGTCTCTCACGAGCTGCGCACCCCACTGACCACCATCCGCATGGCCTCGGACGTGCTGCACGATGCGCGCGAGGACTTTCCCCCCGAGGTCGCCCGCTCGGCGGAGCTGCTCAACACGCAGATCGACCGCTTCGAGTCGCTGCTGGCGGATCTCCTGGAGATCTCGCGCATCGACGCGGGTGCGGCCCAGCTCGAGTTCGACGACATGTCCCTCGCTGACGTGGTGCGCGACCAGGTGGAGGCGATGGTGCCCGCGGCGCGCCGCCAGGGCGTCGAACTGCGGCTGTGGGTGGCGTCCGGATCGCACACCGCCTCGATGGACCGGCCCCGGGTGGCGAGGATCATCCGCAACCTGCTGTCCAACGCGATCGAGCACGCGCAGCGGCGGCCCGTCGACATCGTGGTGTCGTCCTCGACGCGCACCGTCGCCGTCGTGGTCCGTGACTACGGGATCGGGCTCACGCCCCAGCAGGCGCAGCGGGTATTCGACCGCTTCTGGCGTGCCGACTCGGCTCGCGCGCGCACGATGGGCGGCACGGGGCTCGGCCTGTCCATCGCGCGCGAGGACGCGCAGCTTCACGGCGGCAAGCTCGAGGCGTGGGGCTTGCCGGGCAAGGGCGCGAGCTTCCGCCTCCAGCTGCCGCGCACGTCGCGCGGCCTGGGTCAGGACCCGCCGCTGCCGCTCGTCATCGCGGAGCTCGACTACGGCACCATCGCGCGGCGCATCCCGGTCGAGGGAGAGCGTAGGGAGGTCGCACCGTGAACATCCGTCTCGCCGCGCTGTGCGCGGCCGTCGCGCTCGCGCTCGGGGCATGCGCCTCGATTCCCACCACGGGTCCCGTCAACGAGGGCAGCGGCGAGGTCGAGGGCGCCGAGCCCTTCGTGCCCTTCGCGGAGGGTCCCCGGCCCGGTGACGGCGTCAACGCGATCGTGTCGGGCTTCATCCGCGCCTCTGCGGCGGGATTCGCCTCGGACTTCTCCGTCGCCAGGGAGTACCTCACCGCCGAGGCCAGCGCCGAGTGGGACCCGGTCGCGCGCATCACGGTCTTCGATTCCGGCGCGCTAACCCCCGACTACGACGAGGCCGCGGGGCGCGTCACCTACGCGGTGCCCGTCGCCGCGTGGATCGACGATGCGGGTCGCATGGTCGAGGCCGAGGCCGAGACCCAGACCACGCTCGAGTTCCAGGTCACGCAGGACGACTCGGGAGAGTGGCGCATCTCGAACCTGGAGGATGGCGCGCTGCTCGCCGAGGCCACCTTCAACCGCGTCTTCCTCTCCGTGCCGCTGATCTTCACCTCTCAGGACCTCACGACCGCGGTGCCGGAACAGCGCTGGCTGCCGCAGTCGAATGTCGCGACGTGGGCGGCACGCGAACTCGTCGCCGGACCGTCGCCGTGGCTCACGAACGCGGTCCATACGGGCTTCCCGGCGGGGTCCGCGCTGCAGGTCGACTCGGTCGTGGTGACCGAGGGGCTCGCGCGGGTCCAGCTCACCGCGCAGTCCGCGGGGAGCCTCGAGGACCGCGCGCTCGCCGAGCAGCAGCTCCGCCTCACGCTGTCGGCCCTGCCGGGGGTGCGCGATGTCGAGGTGACGGCCGGTGGCGTGCCGCTCGTCGCGGAACCCTCCGACACCCTCGCGCGCGAGCCCGTCCCCGAGAGCGTCGCCGCGGTCTTCGTGCAGGGACGCCTGGGCATGTGGGACGGCGACGACATGTGGGCCGTGCCCGCGGAGCGCGGCGCGCTGCCGGCGGGTGCGAATGCGCTCGCCACGTCCTACTCGGGCACCAGGGTGGCCTTCCGCCTGGGCGACTCGAGCATCGTCACCACGGACGCCCTCACGGGCGGCACGGACACCCTCGAGCCGTACGACCCCGAGGCCGCGGTCCCCGACGTCGCGATGGACGTGTCGACCGTGATCGAGGGCGAGGAACTGTTGCCGCCGAGCTTCGACCGTCACGGGTGGCTGTGGACCGGCGAGCGATCGCTGCCGGAGACCATCACCGTGGCCGCCCCCGGCGCGGATCCGATCACCCTCGAGGCGCGGTGGCTCGCGGGCCGTACCGTGCTCGAGATGGTGCCGTCGCGTGACGGCGCGCGAGTGCTGGTCGTGTCGCGAGCCGGCGCGCAGACGGTGGTCGAGGTCGCCGCGGTGGTGCGATCGCAGGACGGCGCTCCGCTCAGCGTGGGCGAGCCGCTGAGGATCGGCGCGAACATCGGGGTGGTGGTCGACGCGATCTGGGTCGACGACGTCTCGGTCGCCCTGCTGGGCAGCAGCGATGGCGCGGACTCCACGCCGCTGTGGGTCGTGTCGGTGGGAGGCCGGACCACGCAGGACGCGGCCGTGCCGGACGCGGTCGCGATCTCGGCGCGCCACGGCGACCGGTCCATCACGCTCGTGTCGGCGGATGGCACGGTGCGCGAGCGCGCGGGCACCGGCTGGTCCGGGGTGGGTTCGGGCGTCTCCGAGCTCGCGTACGCCGGCTGACCGGTGTCCCCGGCCCGGCTCGAGCGGGCTGGCATCCACAGCAGGGACGATGCTGGGGCTCCGGCGCGCGCGCCCCGGCACCCTCGAGGGGTGGAGGGCAGGCCGCCGGGACCGCTCGCGCGCGTGGCGCGCCTCGTGGTGCCCGTCGAGTGCCCCGGCTGCGGGCTGCCCGACGTGAAGTGGTGCGAGGAGTGCGAGTCGCAGTGGTGGGAAGAACCGCTGCGCTGCGACAGCGGTGCCCCGCGGCTCGGTGCCCTCGCGCCGCGCCTGCCCGTGTGGTCCGTCACCGAACTCGACGGCCCGGCGCACGCGCTGATCGGCGCGTGGAAGGACGCGGGCAGGCGCGACCTCGCGCGGCTGTTTGAGCCCGCGATGGCAAGGGCGGCGGCGCGGATCGCTCCCGCGCTCGCCGCGGTCGGTGGCGTCGACCGGTGGTGCGTCGTGCCGTGCCCGGCACGCGCCGCGCACACGCGCTCGCGCGGCGCGAACCTGCCGCTCGGTCTCGCGCGCGCCGCGGCGGCCGGCCTGGAGGCCGCGGGAGTGCGGGTGAGCGTCGCGGATGTGCTCGCCCCCAGCCGCGGCTCGTCGCGCGGTGCGGGGGACAGGGGACGATGGCGAGCGGGCGGCGCCGCGCTGCGCCGGGGTGCCGACCGCGAGGGCGTGGCGCCGGTGGTACTCGTCGACGACGTCCTCACCACGGGTGCCACCCTGGCGCGGGCCGCGCGGGCGTTGGGCGCGTCCGGGCTGGTGCCCGTGGCGGGCATCGTGCTTGCCTCCGCGCCCGGCCCGACGAGGTGGCGCGACCGCCCTCCGGGCGCGCTACTGTAGGAGTTCCAGGACGACGACCGTCGTACACCTTCCAGGCGAGGAGGTGATGCCGCAGGCGCGAGAAGCGCCGCCGCCCCTTGCCCCCTGGCCCGCACAGGGCCACCGCGACAGTGAAGGAGTTTTCGTCATGGAAATCGCCATCGTCGGACGGCACACCAAGGTCTCCGAGGACATGCGCCAGAAGATCTTCGAGAAGATGGAGAAGGTCGAGGCGCTCGCCCCCCGCGCGACGCGTGCCGACGTGCATGTGGTCCATGAGAGGAACCCCAAGCACGCGAGCGACCGCGAGCGCGTCGAGATCACGGTCCACGGCCCTGGCGTCGTGCGCGCCGAGTCCGCCGCGGAGGACCGATACATCGCGCTGGACGGCGCCATGCAGAAGCTGGTCGAGCAGCTGCGCAAGATGCATGAGCGCAAGGTGCACCGCCACCAGGGCAAGACGGGCCTGCACAGCGTGCCGCCCGTGCCCGCGGTGCCGCCGTCCGGAGCGCCCGCCGGGACGCCCGCCGAGCCGGAGGCGCTCGCGAGCGCCGAGGCATGGGAGGGCGCCCCTGAGGGATCGCACCGCGAGATTCCGATCGACGGCACCCCCATCGTCATCCGCTCGAAGCGCCACAGCGCCGCGCCGATGAGCGTGGCTGAGGCGATCGACCAGATGGAACTCGTCGGTCACGACTTCTTCCTGTTCCACGACTCCGAGTCTGGGCTTGCGTCCGCCGTCTACCGGCGCCGCGGGTGGACCTACGGCGTCATCCACCTGTCGCAGACCGCCGAAGGCGAGGCAGACTCTGAGGCGGAGGACGAGCGCGAGAGCGCATAACTGACGCGGCCGGGCCGCATCCGAGTCATCCGCGGGCGCACGCGCCCCGCTAGATTTCTCGGGTGCGGCCCCGCCATTTCTCCTTCGTGGTCCTCGCGGCCACGCTGTGGGGCACCGGGGGCGCGCTTGGACACGCGCTGGCGCGTGACTCCGCCGTGCCCTCGGTCGCGGTCGCGATGTGGCGCATCCTGCTCGCCGGCCTCGTTCTT
This sequence comes from Demequina sediminis, assembly GCF_039545075.1. Lineage (NCBI taxonomy): Bacteria > Bacillati > Actinomycetota > Actinomycetes > Micrococcales > Demequinaceae > Demequina > Demequina sediminis. The sequence goes on from NZ_BAABRR010000012.1 coordinate 64,977, forward strand.
GCCGCCGTGCTGCAGGTGCTGGGGCGGCTGCGGCTGCGCGCCGTGACGCCCGCCATGTGGCGGCGCGCGGCGGTCATGGCTGTCTTCCTCGCGGTCTTCCAGGCGGCCTACTTCGCGGCGGTGGATCGTGCCGGAGTGGGCCTCGCGACCATGGTGACCATCGGCTCCTCGCCCCTCGCGGTGGCGGCCTTTGACGTCGTGGTGCGGCGGCATCGTCCCTCTGCTCGCACGGTCGCCGCGCTCGCGCTCGCCCTCGCGGGACTCGTGGCCCTCACGGGCGGCGCCGCGGAGGCCGGAGGCGGAAGTCACGCGATCGCGGGCGTGGGGCTCGCGCTGGTGGCCGGCGGGGCCTTCGCCGGGGTGTCGATCGTGGCCTCGGCTGCGGTGCCCGAGTGGGGAGGCGCGCGCCTCACGGCGGTCGCGTTCACGGGCGGCGGCCTCACCCTCCTTCCCCTCGCGCTCGCGACCGGCTGGGGCGTCCCGTCGAGCACGACGGGATGGGTCCTTGTGGGCGCGCTCGCGGTGATCGCCACGGCGATTCCCCACGCGCTCTTCAACGCGGGATTGGCGACCGTGCCGGCCGTCATCGCGACCATCGTCGCGCTGCTCGAGCCCCTGGTTGCCGCCGTCATTGGCGTGGTCGCGTTCTCCGAATCCCTGGGTCCGTGGCAGATCGTAGGCGCGCTCGCGCTCGGATCGCCTGTCGTGGTGTTGCGCCCTCAGCGAGACGCGCCGGTACCCCTCGCCTGACCGCCTACGATGGTCGGGGACCAAACTCGGAGAACGAGGAGCGCAAGGTGGCATTGATCGACCGCATCATCCGGATGGGCGAGGGGCGTGAACTGCGCCGTCTCCAGAAGGTGGTGACACTCACCAACGGCCTCGAGGACGCGTACCAGGAGCTCTCCGACGAGGACCTGCGCGCGTTGACCGACGAGTTCAAGCAGCGTCGCAGCGACGGTGAGACCCTCGAGGCGCTGATGCCCGAGGCATTCGCCGCCGTGCGCGAGGCCTCGCGCCGCACGCTCGGCCTGCGCCACTTCGACGTCCAGATCATGGGCGGCGGCGCCCTCCACCACGGCAACATCGCCGAGATGAAGACCGGTGAGGGCAAGACCCTCGTCGCGACGCTGCCCGCGTACCTCAACGCGCTCGACGGCAAGGGCGTGCACATCGTCACCGTCAACGACTACCTCGCGAGCTACCAGTCGGAGCTCATGGGGCGCGTGTTCCGCTTCCTGGGCCTCACCACCGGGTGCATCGTCGCCAACCAGACTCCCGAGGTGCGCAGGCGCCAGTACGAGGCCGACATCACGTACGGCACCAACAACGAGTTCGGCTTCGACCACCTGCGCGACAACATGGCGCTGCAGCCGTCGCAGCTCGTGCAGCGCGGCTACCACTTCGCGATCGTCGACGAGGTCGACTCGATCCTCATCGACGAGGCGCGCACGCCGCTCATCGTCTCCGGTCCCGCGTCGGGCGACAACAACCGCTGGTACGTCGAGTTCGCGCGGCTCGTGGGCGAGCTCGAGGCCGAGGTCGACTACGAGGTCGAGGAGAAGAAGCGCGCCGTGGGCGTGCTCGAGCCCGGCATCGACAAGATCGAGAAGGCGCTCGGCATCGAGAACCTCTACGACCCCGCCAACACGCCGCTGATCGGCTTCCTCAACAACGCCATCAAGGCCAAGGAGCTGTTCCGCCGCGACCGCGACTACGTGGTGCAGAACGGCGAGGTCGACATCGTCGACGAGCACACGGGCCGCCTGCTCAAGGGCCGCCGCTACTCGGAGGGCCTCCACCAGGCGATCGAGGCCAAGGAGCGCGTGCCGATCAAGGCGGAGAACCAGACCTACGCGTCGATCACGCTGCAGAACTACTTTCGCCTGTACGACAAGCTCGCGGGCATGACCGGTACCGCGCAGACCGAGGCGGCGGAGCTGCACTCGACGTACGGCATGGGCGTCATCCCGATCCCCACCAACCGGCCGATGATTCGCGAGGACAAGTCGGACCTGCTGTACAAGTCCGAGAAGGCCAAGTACGACGCGGTGATCGAGGACATCCTCGAGCGCAACGCGAAGGGCCAGCCCGTGCTCGTGGGCACCGTCTCCGTCGAGAAGTCGGAGACGCTCTCGAAGGAGCTGCGCAAGCGCGGCATCCAGCACACGGTGCTCAACGCGAAGCAGCACGAGAAGGAGGCGGCGATCGTCGCCGAGGCGGGCCGCAAGGGCGCCGTGACGGTCGCCACCAACATGGCCGGCCGCGGTACCGACATCATGCTCGGTGGCAATCCCGAGTTCCGTGCCGTCGCGCAGATGCAGGAGCGCGGGCTCGACCCGCACGAGAACCCCGAGGAGTACGAGCGCGCCTGGAAGGACGTGTTCGCGCAGGCGCAGGCCGACGTCGAGACCGAGCGCGAGGAGGTGCTCGAGGCGGGCGGCCTGTACGTGCTCGGCACCGAGCGTCACGAGTCGCGCCGCATCGACAACCAGCTGCGCGGACGCTCGGGACGCCAGGGCGACCCCGGCGAGAGCCGGTTCTACCTGTCGCTCGAGGACGACCTCATGCGCATGTTCCAGTCGGGACTCGCGGCGTCCGTCATGAACTCCGCGGCGCTGCCCGACGACCTTCCGATCGAGTCGAAGGTGCTCACGCGCGGCGTGCGCAGCGCGCAGGCGCAGATCGAGGGTCGCAACCACGAGATCCGCAAGAACATCCTCAAGTACGACGACGTCCTCAACTCGCAGCGTCACATCATCTTCGCCGAGCGCCGCCGCGTGCTCGACGGCGAGGACCTGCGCGACCAGATGCTGGGCTTCGTGGACGATGTCGTGGGCGGCTACGTGCGTGCGTCGACCCTGGTGGGCTCGCCCGACGAGTGGGACCTCGAGGCGCTGTGGCGCGACCTGCGCACCGTGTACCCCGTGTCCCTCACGATCGACGAGGTCGTCGAAGAGGCCGGCGACCTGTCCGGTCTCTCGACGGCCTTCTTGGAGCGCGAGATCAAGGCCGATGCCCGGCTCCAGTACGACCTCGTCGAGCAGAAGCTGGGCGAGAGCGTCATGCGTCAGGTCGAGCGCCAGGTGCTGCTGCAGGTCCTCGACTTCAAGTGGCGCGAGCACCTCTACGAGATGGACTACCTCAAGGAGGGAATCGGGCTGCGCGCGATGGGCCAGCGCGACCCCCTCATCGAGTACCAGCGCGAGGGCTACGGTCTCTTCGAGTCGATGACCGAGGCGATCAAGGAGCAGGCCGTCTCGATCCTGTACCGGGTCGAGAAGCGCGAGGCGCAGCCGCAGCAGGGCGTGACGGCGGATTCCGCGGCTCAGACCCCGCAGGCGGCGCAGACGGCTCAGGCGCAGCGCCAGGGTGCCGCGAGCCCCGCGCCGCGGGCGCCCGGCGGTGGCGCGGCGACGGTGCCTGGCCCAGCGGGGCAGCGACTGGTCGCCACGCCGGCCACCGGCTCGGTGGGCGGTCCCGTCCAGGCGAACATGGGTGCGCTGACGTTCTCGGGCCCGTCTCAGGACGGCACCGGAACGGCGAAGGTCGCGAAGCCCGCCGCGTCGGGTTCGAAGCCCTGGGAGGACGGCCGCGTCTTTGAGGGCGCGGGCAAGAACTCGCCGTGCCCGTGCGGTTCGGGTCGCAAGTACAAGATGTGCCACGGCAAGAACGACGAGAACGCGGAGCTGTAGCCCCGCTTCTCACCCGCGACAGGGCGGCGCTCCTTCCACCGGAGTGCCGCCCTGTCGCGTTGGCGGGGGAGGTCAGCCGATGTCGAGCACGGTGATGACCCACCGTCCCGCGAGGTCCTCGAGGCGCATCGCGATCGCGTGGGAGCGCGTGCCGATCTGCGCGACCGCTCCCACCTCCGCGGCGCCGCGCGACACGCGGCACGCACGCGCCCGCAGGATCTGTGGCTCGACGCCCCCGCGCCTGCCGGCGCGTCGCGCGAGCGAGTACTGCCGCGCGAGCGACGCACGCACCTCGGGCGTGATCCATCGCAGCAGCGTGTCCAGCCCGCCGCCGCCATGCACCACCTCGATTGCCGTCAACGCGACCGTGCAGGCGAGCGGGGTCGGGTCTCCCAGGCTCGGGCGGGCGCGTCCGTAGATGTCGCGGTGAGCGGGGCTGGGCGCCCACTCCGGCTCGGCGCTCACGAGCGCTCTCCCGTGAGAGCGGAGGGCAGCTCGAGGCGCTGGCCGGGGTGGATGAGCGAAGGGTCATCGCCGATCACCTCGCGGTTTGCGTCGTAGAGCGCCGGCCACGCCGCGGCGATCTCCGCCTCACGCGCTCCCTCGCCGAGGGCGCTCGCGGTGATCGACCACAGCGAGTCGCCCGCCACCACCACGCGAAACGGGGGCGGCGCCGGTTCAGGCGCCGGCTCGGACTCCCGCCCCGACGCTGGCTGCTCCGCGTGGTGCGCTGGCGGGACCGGCGACGGCGCCTCGGTGGCGGGCGCCCACACGACGGGTGCAGGCGTGGGGGAGGGGGGCTGGGACGTGGCGGCGGAGGGCGCGGGTGAGGTGGGCAGCCATCCCGCGGAAGGCGGCGGATCCGCGGCATGCGCCGCTCCCGCGCTCAACGCGGCGGCCACGAGCCCGCCCGCCACGCCGCGCGCCACGCGCCCGGTCCATCGCGGCGCGGCGCGGCCTCGCAGCCGCGCCGCCGACGCGGCCACGACCTCGACGAGAAACCGCGCCGCCGCGAGAGCCGCCACGGCCCCCGCGGCGATGGCGATGACGTCCGCCGCCTCCCAGGCCCGCCAGTCCGTCGCGCTCGCGAGCCGCCACGACAGCGCGGCCCCCGCGGTCCCCAGCGCCGCCACGGCGACCACGGCCGCCGCCGCTCCCGCCGCCGCTCCCGCCGCCGCTCCCGCCGCCGCTCGCGCCGCCTGCCATCCGCCTTGCTCCTGTCGCGCGCGCCCCTGCGCCATTGCCGTGCCCCCCACGTCGCGCATCTTCCACCCCTCGTGTCATGCTGTTTGGTGCAGTTTGATGAAACATGATGTGCATAGCTGAGGTGGCCTGTCCACTCGAACGGCGCAACTGTGGACGGCGCGGCTAGCGTGGCGCCATGCGCTGGGAACTCCTGTTCGCCGACCTCGAGGCGCGGCTCACCGCGGCCGAGCGCGCCGAACTCGACGCCGAGATCGACGAGCGCGCACGCGACGAGCGTGCCGACGTCGCGCTGGCCGCCCGACTGCTCGCGGCCAAGGGTCGGCGGATCGTGCTGGTGGTGCGCGGAGGGACGCGCGTGGCGGGCACCCTCGTGGACGGGGCGGGAACGTGGGCGCTCGTGGAGTCGGTGACGGGCGAGGCGCTCGTCCCGCTCGCCGCCGTCACGTCCGTCGAGGGCCTGCCGCGCGTCGCTGCCGCCGTGGGAGCCGTGGACGCACGCCTCCGCATGAGCACCGTGCTGCGTGAGCTTGCCGAGGCGCGCGTGCCGGTGATCGTGGAGGTCGACGGCGATCAGTGGCGAGGGGTGATCGTCGCAGTGGGAGCCGACCATGTCGACCTCGCGGGTCCGCGCGGCGAACGGGCGGTTCCGCTCGCGGCGGTGCTCATGGTGAGGGCCGCGCCCTAGCGAAAGCGACGCCGCCCGAGGGGGCGCCGAAAGCGGCGGCTAGTGCGTCTCGCGCTCGCGGACCTGCTCGCGGGTCGCGGCGTACTGGCGCGCGATGTACTCCTCGAGGACCGTGCGCTCGATGCGCCACTGGCCGCGCCCGCCGACCTGGATCGCGGGCAGATCGCCCGACCTCACGAGGGCGTAGGCCTGCGGCGAGGAGATGTTGAGAATCTCCTGCACGTCGCTGAGCTTGAGGAACCGAGACTGCACCTCAGCATTGTGACACGCCACACGGCGGCATGCGTCGTGTCCACAGCCCTCGCGAGGACGCTCTGCACCAGGCATGATGAACCTAGCGAGCGGCCAAAGGGGGGGGTGCCGATGAGCGGAGATACTCGACCGGTGGCGGCGAGGGTGCGCCCACCCACGTGGAAGGACCCGCGGCTCGTGGTGGGGCTCGTGCTCATCGCGGTGGCCGTGGTCGCGGTGGTGAGCGTGCTGCGCGACGCAGACCGCACGGTGCCGGTGTACGCGGCCCACGGCACGCTCGTGCCCGGCACGGTGCTCGACGAGTCGACCGTGGCGGTGGTGCACGTCCGGGTAGGCGAGGGATACCTCGAATCGCCCGCCGATGCGCCGTTCGGCAGGGTGCTGACCCGCACCGTCGCCGACGGGGAGCTCATCCCCGCATCGGCGCTCACAGAACCCGACCGCTTCGACGGCCGTCCCGTCGCGGTGGTCACGACCGCACCCGTCGCCGAGGCGGTCCGTCCCGGCACGCTCGTCGACGTGTGGGTCACGCCCGAGGATGCGCCGTCCGCGCGCATGGGCGAGGCGCTCGTGGTCTCCGCGATCGACCGCGAGGAGGGCGGCTTCTCGCTGGGCGGCGAAACCGTGTATGTGGTGGTGCCCGCGCAGGACGTGGGGACGATGCTCGACGCGCTGGCCTCGGCGGCGGAGGTCGCGGTCGTGGGGATCGGCTGATGGCGGCCGTGGGGGTGGTGGTCGCGGTGATGGGCCCCGAGGAGGCCAGGGTGGTCGCCGAGATCGAGGCGCATCCCGGCCTTGCGGTGGTGCGCCGATGCGCGGACCTGGCCGAGGCCGTGGGCGCCGCCAAGGCCGGGCTGGGCGCGGTCGTGATCGTGTCGGACCAGCCCCACTTGGATGGCGACGCGCTCGCGGCAATCCGCGGCGCGGGCGTGCGGGTGCTGGGGGTGGCCTCTCCCGACGCCGCACGCCTCGCATCCCTCGGGGTGCCCGTGCCGTCCGGTCCGCTCGCCGAGGCGGTGCTCGCCGCGATCGAGCGACCCGCACCCGAGCTGATCGCCCCGCCAGCGCTCGGCGGCGGGGTGGTCGTCGCCGTGTGGGGCACGGGTGGGGCTCCCGGTCGCACGACCGTCGCCGTGACCCTGGCGACCGAGGCGGCGAGGTCAGGGGTCTCGACGCTGCTGGTCGACCTCGACACCTACGGCGCGTCGGTCGCCACCGCGTGGGGCCTGGCCGACGAGACGCCGGGGGTCGCGGCCGTGGTGCGTGCCGCCGCCAGGGGAGAGGATCCCTCCGCCGTCCTCGCGCGCCACACCGTGACGGTGGCGCCCTCCCTCACGGTGCTCACCGGGCTGACGCGGGCGGCGCGGTGGCCCGAGATTACGCGCGCGGGACTCGAGCGGCTGTGGCCCGCGCTGCGCGCCGCTGCCGAGCTGATCGTGGTCGACCTGGCCGCGCCGGCCGAGGACGGCGGACCCTACGCCGGCACCGCCCCCCATCGCGACACCGCGACCGTCGCGACCCTCGACGAGGCCGACACGGTCATCGCCGTCGGCGGAGCCGAGCCCCACCAGCTGGTCAGGCTCGTGCATGCGCTGCTCGACCGTGAGGGCCCTCCTCCCGTCGTCGCGGTCAACCGGATCCGCGCGTCCGTGGCAGGGGCACGCCCCGAGGATGCGATCGCGGCCACCCTGGGCCGTCACGCCGGCATCACGGAGGTGTGGCCGCTGCCGTGGGATCAGCGCGCGTGCGACGCCGCGGTGCGCGACGGACGGACGCTCACCGAGGTCGCCCCGCGGTCTCCGCTGGTGCGCGCGATCGCCGCGATGGGGGCCGCGGTGCTCGCCTCCGCGCGCGCCTCGCGTGGCGTGTCCGTCCCGATGCCAGACTGAAGGCATGCGCGTCTACATTCCCGCCACGGTCGTCGATCTGCCGCGTTGCGCGGACGGGTTGTGGGAGCCGCCGCTCGCCTATGCCGTGACCGAGAGGCTGCTCGAGATCACCGAGACGGACGACGCCGACGAGCTCGCGGAGATCGCACGCGACGAGGCCGCTCGCGCCTCGGTGATCGAGGTCGGGTCGCCCCTGCGCGTCGTGGTGGTCGCCGAGCTCACGCGCGCCGAGCTCACTCCCGACCCCGACCTGCACCCCGCGGCCGTGCGCGTCTCGGGACGCATCCCGGCGAGCGCGATCGCGTGCGCGTTCGTCGACGAGTCCGCCGCGGCGGGCGACGTGCGGGACGCCGTCGGCGGCTCGGACGATGCCCTCGATCGCCTCGAGGAGCGCGACCTGCTCTGGTACGACGCGTCAGAGCTCGCGAACTTCCCGCTGACGTAGGCCGTGCATCGTCCGTGGACCGCGTGCCGGGCCCTCAGCCGAGGCGGCTCAGGACCTCGTCGTGGAGCAGGCCGTTCGTCGCGAGTGCGTTGCCGCCGTACGGCCCCGGCGTGCCATCCACCCCCGTGAACCGCCCGCCAGCCTCCTCGACGATCGCCACGAGCGCGGCCATGTCGTAGAGCTCGAGCTCGGGCTCCGCGGCGATGTCCACCGCGCCCTCGGCCACGAGCATGTAGCTCCAGAAGTCGCCGTACGCGCGCGTGCGCCCCGCCGCGTCGAGCAGGTCAAGGAACTGCCCGTAGCGTCCGATCTCTCGCCAGCCGCTGAGCGACGAGTACGACACCGACGCACGCTCGAGCGCGGCGACGTCCGATACGTGCAGCCTGCGCGCGGTCGCCTCGGACTGGCCCGCCCACGCGCCCTGGCCGCGCGCCGCGAACCAGCGCCGTCCCAGGGCGGGGGCACTCACCACGCCCACCGCGGCATCGTCCCCATCGAGCAGGGCGATCAGCGTCGCCCACACGGGGACGTCGCGCACGAAGTTCTTGGTGCCGTCGATCGGGTCGACCACCCAGCGCCGCGCCGCCTCTCCCGCGGTGCCGTACTCCTCGCCCACGAACGCGTCCGCGGGACGGTGCTGCGCGATGAGCCGGCGCACCGTCTGCTCCGCGGCGCGGTCGACGGCCGTCACCGGGGTGTCGTCGGGCTTGGTCTCCACGGTGAGATTGCCGGTCGCGAAGTTCGCGAGCGTGAGGCGGTCCACCTCGTCGGCGATCGCGAGGGCCAGCAGGAGATCGTCGGCGTAGGGGGCGTCCGTCATGCGCCCAGGCTACCGGCGGGGGGACGATGCCTGGGGTGGGGATCAGTAGGCGTCGCCCGCGGCGCGGGACGCGAGCAGGCGGCGAATGGACTCCACGCGCACGTGCCGGTCGGGGGAGCCGGCCGCCCACGCGTCGAGAGCGCAGCCGGACTCCGCCGACTCGTGCGCGCATGCGCGCGGGCAGTGCTCGTCGGCCGCCGCGGCCACGTCGGGGAAGGCCAGGATGAAGTGCTCGGGGTCGACGTGCGCGAGGCCGAACGAGCGCACGCCGGGAGTGTCGACGATCCTCCCGCCGCCGGGCAGCTCGTACATCACGGCCGACGTCGACGTGTGACGCCCGCGGCCCGTGACGTCGTTCACCACGCCCACCGCGCGGCCCGCGTCGGGCACCAGCGCGTTGACGAGCGTCGACTTGCCCACGCCGGAGTAGCCCACCATGACGGTCGTGAGGCCCGCGAGGGAGGCGCGCAGGTCGAGGAAGCCGGGATCCGCCGCGGGCCCGCCCGCGCGCAGGACCGACGTCTCGATGACCCTCACGCCGAGCGGCTCATACGCCGCGCGCAGGGGGTCGGCACTCGCGAGGTCGGCCTTGGTGAGCACCAGGAGCGCGGTCATGCGTGCGTCGAAGGCGGCCACGAGGCAGCGATCGATCATGCGCGCGTTGGGCTCGGGGTCGGCGAGCGCGGTCACGATCGCGAGTTGGTCGGCGTTGGCGACGATCACGCGCTCGGTGATGTCCGTGTCGTCGGCCGTGCGGCGCAGCGCGGTGCGGCGCTCGTCGCGGCGCACGATGCGCGCGAGCGTGTCGGGGCGGCCCGAGACGTCGCCCACGATGCCCACCGCGTCGCCGATCACCAGCCCGCGCCTGCCGAGCTCACGCGCCTTGACCGCGATGACCTGGGTGCCGTCGACGCGCGTGGTGTAGCGGCCGCGGTCCACCCCCACAACGGTGCCGGGAACGGCGTCCTCGTGCGCGGGCCGGATCTTGGTGCGCGGCCGCGAGCCGCGCCGGTTGGGCCTGACCCTGGCGTCGGACTCGTCGTACTCGCGCGGCGTCACTCAGCCATCCAGCATGCCGCGCCACAGCGCGGGGAAGTCCGGCATCGTCTTGGCCGTGGTGCCGACGTTGAGAACGCTGACGCCGGGCACCGCCAGCCCGATGATCGCGGCGAAGGTCGCCATGCGGTGATCGTGATAGGTCTCCATCACGGCGCCGCCGAGCGCGTCGGCCGCGCTCACGCCCGCGGGCAGGCCGCCGAACGTGAGCGAGTCCGCGTCGGCGGTGCAGTCGCCGCCCAGACGGCTCACCTCGGTGGCGATCGCCGCAAGGCGGTCGGTCTCGTGGCCGCGCAGGTGCCCGATTCCCGTGAGCCGCGAGGGCCCCTCGGCGAGCGCGCACAGCGCGGCGATCGTGGGGGTGATCTCGCCGGCGGGGGAGAGGTCGGCGTCGATTCCGCGCAGGGTTCCCGTGCCCGTCACGGTCATGACGTCGCCCTCGAGCGTGCAGGTGGCGCCCATGCGGGTGAGCAGCTCGGGGTAGTACGCGCCGGGCTGCGTGGTGGTTGCCGGCCAGCCGGGAATGCGCACCGTGCCGCCCGCGACCAGCGCTGCCGCCATGAAAGGTCCCGCGTTGGAGAGGTCAGGCTCGACGCGCACGTCGCCCAGGCGGAGGTCGCCGGGGTGAACCACCCACGTGCGCTCGTCGGGCTGGTCGACCACGATTCCGGCCTCGCGCAGCGTCTCACACGTCATGTCGATGTGCGGAAGGCTCGGCAGAGTCGCGCCCGTGTGGCGAATGGTGAGCCCCTGCGGCAGGCGCGGCGCCGTCAGCAGGAGCCCCGTGACGAACTGCGAGGAGGACGACGAGTCGACCTCGACCACGTCGGGAACCTCGGCGGGGGGAGTGACGGTGAAGGGCAGCGTGCCCCTACCGTCGTCATCGACCGTCGCGCCCAAGAGACGCAGCGCGTCCAGGAGTGGTCCCATGGGCCGCACGCGCGCGCCCTCGTCGCCGTCGAAGGACACCGGCGAGTCGGCCAGCAGGACCATCGGGGGGACGAAGCGCATCACGGTTCCCGCGAGGCCGCAGTCGACGTGCGCGCCGCCGCGCACCGCGGCGGGCGTGACGAGCCATTCGTCGGTCGAGTCGTCGATGCCGATTCCGAGCGCGCGCAGCGCACTCATCATGAGGTCGGAGTCGCGCGAGCGCAGACCGCCGCGCACGGTCACGGGCTCGGCGGCGAGGGCCGCGAGCACCAGGTAGCGGTTGGTGAGAGACTTCGACCCTGGGACGGACACCGTGGCGTCGAGCGGGGCGCTCGCGACGGGCGCGTCCCAGACCTCGCCGAGTCCCGTGCCCTGGGGAAGTGTCGAGGCGCCGCTCACGCGGAGCGCTTCTTGGACACCGCCGCCTTGGCGGCGATCTTGGCCTCCTTGGCCTTGATCTTTGCGGCCGCGGCCTTGTCCTTGGCCTTGACCTTCTTGGCCTTCTTGCGCGCGATGTGGCGAGCGCTGTGGCCGGCGGTCGCCGCGAGCAGCACCCCGCCCACGAGCGACACGTTCTTGAGGAACTGCTCGAGCTCGGCCTCGCGGCGGGCCTCGTCCGTTTCGTTCCAGAACGGGTGTGCGAGCACCGCCGTGGCCGTCGCGAGTCCCGCGAGCCCGAGCGCGGCGGAGCGCGGGCTGCGCGAGAGCGCGAGCGCCGATGCGAAGGCGATCGACGCGGCGCCGTGCGCCTTCACCAGGTCCGTGGCGCGCACCTCCTCGAGGCCAAGCTCCTTGAGCGCGGGCTCCACGGCGGGCGCGACGCGCGCCGCGCGGGGCTCGGGATCGAGATAGGACTGCACACCTCCGTAGATGAACCACGAGGCGAGCAGAGGCCTGGCAAGAGCGCGCAACATGTCTCCTACGCTATCAACACCGCCGTCCGGCGTCAGGGCGGCGGACGCGGTGCGGGCAAGGCCCCCGCCATAGGCCGCCGCGCGGGGCGGGAATGTGACGCGTCATCTCTCCGTTCCACCCCCGTGACGACCACCGTGGAGCAGACCTCGCGACCCGCGACTGTCGCGTCCGCGCGCGCCGCTGTACGCTCGCAGGCGATGACTGACACGACGGATTTCGATTTCGAGGCAGAGGCGCTGGGCTACATGGACCAGCTCTATGCCGCCGCGCTACGCATGACGCGCAATGGGGCCGACGCCGAGGACCTGGTGCAGGAGACCTTCGCGAAGGCCTTCGCCGGACGCGACAAGTTCACGCCTGGCACCAACCTCAAGGCGTGGCTCTACCGCATCCAGACCAACGCCTTCATCAACACGTACCGCAAGAAGCAGCGCGAACCCAAGCGCTCGGACGCGGAGACGGTCGAGGACTGGCAGTTGGCCGCGGCGGCGGAACACACCTCGAGCGGGCTCGCGTCCGCCGAGGACTCTGCCCTCGATGCGTTGGGCGACGACGAGATTCGTCGCGCGCTGTCGGAGCTGTCGGAGGACTTCCGCATGGCCGTCTACCTCTCGGATGTCGAGGGGTTCGCCTACAAGGAGATCGCGCAGATCATGGACACACCGGTGGGGACGGTGATGTCGCGCCTGCACCGCGGACGCAAGCTGTTGCGCGAGAAGCTTCGGGACTACGCCGCCGAGCGTGGTCTCTACGAAAGGACCCCGGTGAAGAAGGACGAGGACGGGGGCGTGTGCCGTGCCTAAGCCAGAGTGTGAAGAGGCCCTGGATCGCCTCTTTGAGTACATCGATCACGAGCTCCCCGAGGAGGAGATTCACCGGATCGGTGAGCACCTCAAGGAGTGCCCTCCGTGCGAGGCGGAGCACAAGATCAACGAGAAGATCAAGCGACTCGTCAACCGCACGGGCCACGACGTCGCTCCGGAGGACCTGCGTGATCGCATCCTCATGACCATCCGGGCCGCGCGCCCGGATGTCGGCGGGAACTAGGCAGGGCATCGTCCCCAGGGACGATGCCGCGCTCGCGGGGGCGCGACCGTCACCCGGGCGCGGGAGCCCCTAGAGATGACTGAAGCCGCATCGGCACTGCCGATGCGGCTTCGTCGTAGATCCGGGCGGACGCGGCTCAGGCGTTGGGCCGCTTGCCGTGGTTGGCGCCGGACTTCGCGCGCGACTTGCGCTTGCGGCCTCGCTTGCTCACTTGCGTTCCCCTTTCTGGACACGAATTCAGACCCCCTATCCTCCCACACCTGACGGACTCGTCACACCCCCGCATCGGCGGGCCGTGCGGGACGCTACGCTCGCCTCAAGCCGCCCCCCGCTCATGCCGATGGAGTGACCGTGAGTGATCAGCCCCAGTCCGTGATCCCGTTCCTGCACGCGCTCGCCTCGACGGGCGGCTCCGACCTGCACTGCAAGGTCGGCTCTGCCCCGCGCGTGCGCGTCGACGGGCGCCTGCGCAAGCTGCAGGTGCCGCCGCTGACCGCCGACGACACGCGACACATGGTGGCGCAGGTGCTGCCGGAGGACCTGGTGGCGGTGTTCCGCGACACGCACGAGGCCGACTTCGCGTTCTCGCTGTCCGGCGTGGGTCGCTTCCGCGTCAACGCATACGTCGCGCGCGGCACGGAGTCCCTGGTGTTCCGCCGTGTCGCGGTGGGCGCGCAGAATTTCGAGGAGCTGGGGCTGCCGCCCGTCATCGCGGACCTCGCTCTCGAGCCGCGCGGGCTCGTGCTCGTGACGGGCCCCACCGGATCCGGAAAGACCACGACGCTCGCGTCGATGATCGACCTCATCAACACGTACCGCGAGGTCAACATCGTCACGATCGAGGACCCCATCGAGGTCCTCCACGCGGACAAGAAGGCGATCATCTCCCAGCGCGAGGTGCGCTCCGACACGCTCGACTTCACGAGCGCGCTGCGGGCCGCGATGCGCCAGGACCCCGACGTCATCATGGTCGGCGAGATGCGCGACATCGAGACGGTGCGCGCCGCGCTCTCGGCCGCCGAGACGGGCCACCTGGTGCTCGCGACTCTCCACACGGTGGATGCGCAGGACACCATCAACCGCATCGTCGACTTCTTCACCCCGCACGAGCAGAGCCAGGTGCGCGCGACGCTCGCGCAGACGCTGCGCGGAATCGTGTCGCAGCGCCTCGTGCGCCGCGGCGACGGCACGGGACGCACGCTGGTCGCGGAGGTCATGGTCAACACGGGCCGCACCGCCGAGGCGATCGTGGATCCCTCGAGCCAGCCGCCCATCCTCGACCTCATCGCCGACGGCGAGTACTACAAGATGCAGACCTTCGACCAGCACCTGTTCGCGCTCGTGCGCGACGGCGTGGTGGGGCTGGACGATGCCGTGGCGATCGCCTCCCGCCCGCACGACCTGCTGGTTGAGCTGCGCGGAGCGGGAATCGTCGACTGACGCGGGCCGGGCGGCCTGAAGCGCGGGCGAGTCGCGTCGGTCGCCCGCGATCCGGGTCGATCCGGCCTCCATCGCGCACGGATCCGCGCAGCGCCCGCAGCACAGGTCCGCGGCTCGGGTCTGAGACTCGGATCGGCGGCTCGGATGGGAGGCTCGGGCCTGGGACGCCGGGCTAGACGGCCGGCTGCTCGATTCCGAGCCACGAGTGCCACCGCGAGTGCAGCACGAGCCACGCCATGAGGCCGTAGCCGGCCTGGCGGGGGAGCGCATCGTCGCCGGTGGCCATGTCCGCCGCCCACTGCTCGTGGCGTACGAGCGGCCCGTACATGTCGACGTATCCGACCCCACGCCGGGAGGCGGCGTCCTCGCACACGGCCGCGAGCTCCGCGATGCGAGGGTTGTCCTGGTCACGACCGGGGGGAGGGCCCGCGATGAGGGTCTCGAAGCCCAGCGCGTGCGCGCGGTCGAGGAAGTTCGCGACGTTGAGCCGCGTCATGGTGGCGGACACGCCGCGCAGCGCGTCGTGACGACCGATCGCGAAGAGCACGTAGCTGGTCTCGGCCTCGGCGTGACGAGTGCGGCGCAGCGCTTCCTCGTCCCAGCGGCTCGTGAGCTCTCCCGTGGTCTCTCCCGGCACCGCGAGGGTGTGGAACGCGAGGTCGGGCGCGAGTGGCAGGGTGCGCGCCGCGACCCGTCCCGCCCATCCCATCGCCTTGGGGTCGCCGTGGCCCGCGACGAGCTCGTCGCCCACGAGGAAGACGTTTCTCATCGCGCGAACGCCCGCCGGACCAGGTCGGTCTGTTCGGCCGCGTGACGCGAGGCGAGCCCCGACGCGGGGGAGGCCGAGGCCGACCGCGACACGACCGACACCGTCGAGCCCACCACCTGGGGAAGGCTGAGCGACATGCGCGACCATGCGCCCTGGTTGTGCGGCTCCTCCTGGACCCACACGAGCTCCGCGCCGTCGAATGGCGCGAGCGCCTCCTTGATCGACTCGGGTACGAGCGGATAGAGCTGCTCGAAGCGGACGATCGCGGTCGAGGTGTCGCCCGACCGGTCGCGCTCGGCGACCAGGTCGTAGTACACCTTGCCCGCGCACATGAGCACGCGGTCCACGTTCGCCGGGTCGACGCTGGGGTCGCCGATCACGGGCTCGAAGGTGCCCGTGGTGAAGTCCTCGACCGAGGACTGCGCCGCGCGCAGGCGCAGCATCGACTTGGGGGTGAAGACCACGAGCGGCTTGCGCGGGCGGTTGTAGCCCTGGCGGCGCAGCAGGTGGAAGTAGCTGGCCGGGGTCGACGGCATCGCGGCGATCATGTTCTCCTCCGCGCACAGCTGGAGGAAGCGCTCGACGCGTGCCGACGAGTGATCGGGTCCCTGACCCTCGAAGCCGTGCGGCAGCAGCAACACGACGGACGAGGACTGTCCCCACTTCTGCTCTGCCGAGGAGATGAACTCGTCGATGATGGTCTGTGCGCCGTTGACGAAGTCGCCGAACTGCGCCTCCCACAACACGAGCGCGTCGGGGCGCTCGACCGAGTAGCCGTACTCGAAGCCCACGACGGAGTACTCGGACAGCGGCGAGTCGAAGATGTGCAATCGCGCCTGGTCGGAGGACAGATACAGCAGCGGGGTCCACTCGGCGCCGGTGTTGCGGTCGTGATAGACCGCGTGGCGCTGGACGAACGTGCCGCGGCGGCTGTCCTGGCCCGAGACGCGCACGGGCACGCCCTCCTGCAGCAGCGTGCCGAAGGCCAGGATCTCTCCGTAGCCCCAGTCGATGCCGCCCTCGCGGCTCATCTGCTCGCGCTTCTCGAGCAACTTCTCGAGCTTGGGGTGGACGGCGAAGCCCTCGGGCGGGCGCACGTGGGCGCGGCCGATCCTCTCGATCTGGCTCGCGGTGACGGCGGTCTTCCACCCCACCATGACGCCGGCATCGGAGGACTGCGAGGCGGGTAGCTCGAGGCCGGCCACAGACTCGGCGTGCTCCGCCGGCTTGTAGCCCTCACGCGTCTCGATGAACACCCGCTCGAGCTGCGACAGGTAGTCCTTCGAGACCGCCTCTGCCTCCTCCGTGGTGATGTCCCCGCGGCGGATGAGCGACTCCGTGTAGAGGTGGCGCACCGAGCGCTTGGCCTCGATGAGGTCGTACATGCGCGGCTGCGTCATCGAGGGGTCGTCGCCCTCGTTGTGGCCGCGGCGGCGGTAGCAGACCATGTCGACGATCACGTCGCGACCGAAGCGCTCGCGGTACTCGAACGCGAGCCGCGCGGCGCGCACGCACGCCTCGGGGTCGTCGCCGTTCACGTGGAAGATCGGGATCTGGTAGCCCTTGGCGATGTCCGTGCAGTAGCGCGTCGACCGCGAGCTCTCGGGCCCGGTGGTGAAGCCCACCTGGTTGTTGATGATGACGTGGACCGTGCCGCCCGTGCGGTAGCCCTTGAGCAGGGCCATGTTGATGGTCTCCATCACGACGCCCTGGCCCGAGAAGGCCGCGTCACCGTGGATGAGGACCGGAAGCACGGGGTAGCCGTCCGTCGCGGGGTCGGCACCCAGCGCGTCGAGCTTCGCGCGCACGATGCCCTCGAGGACGGGGTTGACCGCCTCGAGGTGCGAGGGGTTGGCAGCGAGGTAGACGCGCGTGGTCGCGCCGGACTCGGCGGTGAAGGTGCCCTCGGTGCCGAGGTGGTACTTGACGTCTCCGGAGCCCTGGACCGAGCCGGGCACCGCGGTGCCCTCGAACTCCGAGAAGATCTGCCCGTAGCTCTTGCCCGCGAGGTTCGCGAGCACGTTGAGGCGGCCGCGGTGCGCCATGCCGATGCACACCTCGTGCACCCCGGCCTCGGCCGCGGCGCTCATCACGGAGTCGAGCAGCGGAATGAGCGACTCGCCGCCCTCGAGCGAGAAGCGCTTCTGTCCGACGTACTTGGTCTGCAGGAAGGCCTCGAACGCCTCCGCGGCGTTGAGGCGGTGCAGGATCCGCAGGTGCTCCTCGCGCGTGGGCTTGGTGTAGCCGTGTTCGAGCCGCTCCTGGAAGAACTGACGCTGCTCGCGATCCGCGATGTGCATGTACTCGAGGCCGATGGTCCGGCAGTACGCGTCGCGCAGGCGCCCGAGGACGCCGCGCAGCGTCCACTCGTCCTGACCGGCGAATCCCGCGGTCTGGTACGAGCGGTCGAGGTCCCACAGCGTGAGGCCGTGTGTCTGGACGTCGAGATCGGGGTGCTTGCGCGGGCGGGACGACAGCGGGTCGACGTCGGCCATGAGGTGGCCGCGCGAGCGGTACGCGTGGATGAGCTCGGCGATGCGCGCGGGCTTGGCAGCCTCGGCCGCGGGGTCCGTCGCGGAATCTTGGACCCACCGCACCGGCTCGTACGGGATCCGGATTGAGGAGAAGACGCGGTCGTAGAAGCCGTCGAGGCCGAGGAGCTTGCGGTGCACCAGGCCCAGGAACTCGCCCGACTGCGCGCCCTGAATCACGCGGTGGTCGTACGTCGAGGTCAGGGTCATCACCTTCGAGATGCCGAGGCGAGCGACCACCTCCTCGGAGGCGCCCTGGAACTCGGCGGGGTAGTCCATCGACCCCACGCCGACGATCGCGCCCTGGCCGCGCATGAGGCGCGGCACCGAGTGGACCGTGCCGAGCGTGCCGGGGTTGGTGAGCGTGAGCGTCGTGCCCTGGAAGTCGGTGGCTTGCAGGGCCCCGCCGCGCGCGCGGCGCACGACGTCCTCGTAGGCGGCCCAGAAGGCCGCGAAGTCCATCTGGTCGGCGCCCTTGATCGACGGCACCAGCAGCTGGCGCGTGCCATCGGGTCGCGCGAGGTCGATCGCGAGGCCCAGATTGACGCTCGCGGGCGTCTGCAGCGCGGGCTTGCCGTCCTCCTCGACGTACGCGACGTTCATCGCGGGGAACTCGGCGATCGCCTCGACGATCGCGAAGCCGATGAGGTGCGTGAAGCTGACCTTGCCGCCGCGGGTGCGCGCGAGGTGGTTATTGACCACGACGCGGTTGTCCATGAGCAGCTTCGCGGGGATGGTGCGCACCGAGGTCGCGGTGGGCACCGCGAGGCTCGCCTCCATGTTCTCGACCACGCGCGCGGCGGGTCCGCGCAGGCGCGAGATGCCCTGCTCGACGTCCTTCGCCTCGAGCGGCGTGTGGTCGGGGCGCTGCAGGTACGCGGCGGTGGGTGCCTGCGCGGTCGCGATGGGCTGGGTCACGCTCGGGTCGGCATCGGGGGCGGACTCGGCTGGCGCGGACGCGGGTGCCTCCTCGGCGGCCGGGTTGGCCGGTGAGGACGATGCCTGGGGCGGGGACGATGCCTGAGGTGAGGACGATGCCTGAGGCTGAGAGGGCGCGGGAGCCGGGGGAGCGGGCGGGGGTGGTGGCGGCGGGGGAACCGCCTGCGAGGAGGCCGGTGCCGGGGCGTCTGCGTCGGAGGCAGATGCCGGTTCGTCGGCGCCGGCGGCCCCATGCGCGTTGCCGAGAATGAGCGACGCGACGGACGGGGCACCTGCTGCTCGGGTGACGGAGACGCGGTCCGTCTCGGGCACGGAGGTGTCTGGGGACACGTTGAGGCCGCTCACTTTCTTGGCGCATCAGCGTCGGTGGTGACTGGTGGTCCTATCTTCGTCCTTCAACGAGCGGGCCCGGAACCGTGTGCCCGCCATTTGGGTAAATCGTTACGTGAGATCGCGCCGGAACGTGGTGAGCCAGCCGATCAGTGCTGCCACTCCACCATAGGCCAGCAGGACCGCGAGTCCGGCCCCCGACGGCAGGAGCGACGCGAGTCCCGAGGCCGAGTAGAGGCTCGATCCCACGATCGCCTCACCCGCCGCGCCCGGCAGGAAGCGCGCCACGGGAGCGGCGGCCTCCCAGAAGCCCGCCGCGACGCGCAGCAGCGGCTCGACCAGTTGCGTCCACGCGAGCAGCCCCACGATCACCACCACCTGGTTGGTGACGGCGCATCCGAAGCCCACCCCGACGAGCAGCCACGCGCCCATCGCGACCACCGTGAGACCCAACGCCTTCCAGGTGTCGGGCTCCCCGAGCATCGTCTCTTGGCCCGCCGCCGCGAGAGACGCGGACCCGACCCCGAGCGACACCGCTGCGGTCGCGAGCCCGTAGAGGACCGCGAACGGAAGCGCGGCACCCACCTTGGCGAGGATCACGCGCGCGCGGCGCGGCTCGGCGAGCAGCGTGGTCTCGATCGTGCGGTGACGGAACTCGGACGTGACGAGCAGTGCGCCGAACGCGAGGGGGAAGACGTAGGCGAGCGAGACGCCCGCGGTGTAGACCGTGAGCGCGAGCTGCTCGGGCGCGAGGGCGCCCGGCTCGCCCGCGGCACCCGACG
This sequence comes from Demequina sediminis, assembly GCF_039545075.1. Taxonomy (NCBI): domain Bacteria; kingdom Bacillati; phylum Actinomycetota; class Actinomycetes; order Micrococcales; family Demequinaceae; genus Demequina; species Demequina sediminis. The sequence continues at coordinate 84,708 of NZ_BAABRR010000012.1, forward strand.
CCGTGCCGCCGAACGCGAAGGCGAAGGCGAAGACCGCCGCGAAGAACGCGACCGCTCCGGACTGGATGACCAGCAGGACCCACCACAGCCGCGTGGTGAGGGCCTTGCGCAGCTCGGATCGCACCGCGTTCATGCCGCCTCCTCCGTCATGCGCAGGAACACCGTCTCGAGGCTCTCGCCGCCGCCCTCGAGCCCGTGGACCTCGAGTCCAGCCGCGAACGCGCGTGCGCCGAGGTCGGCCGCGGTGATGTCGGGCACCGTGAGCTCGTGCGTGGAGGCGAGCGTGGCGCCGGGGAGGTCGGCCGCGAGGCGTGATAGCCGCTCCGCGTCGGGGGAGCGCAGCGTGGCCCTGGGGCGGGCAAGGCCGCGCAGGTCCGCGAGCGCCGACGCGTGGCGCACGCGGCCGCGCGCGATGATCACGACGTCGTCGACCGTCTGCTCGACCTCGGCGAGCAGGTGAGAGGACAACAGCACCGTGCCGCCGCGCGCCGCATAGGCACGCAGGAAGGCCCGCATCCAGGTGATGCCGGCGGGATCGAGGCCGTTTGCTGGCTCGTCGAGGATGAGCGCCTGCGGGTCGCCCAGCAGCGCCGTCGCGAGTCCCAGCCGCTGGCGCATGCCCAGCGAGAAGCCGCCCACACGCCGGTTCGCGGCGTCGCTCATGCCCGTGAGGCCCAGCACCTCGTCGCAGCGGGCGTCGGTGGCGCCGACGAGCGGGGCGACCACCCGGAGGTGGTCGCGCGCGGTGCGCCCGGGGTGAAACGCGGGCTCGAGCTGCGCGCCCACGACCGTGCCGGGAGAGGAGAGGTCGCGATACGTCGCGCCGCCGATGCGCGTGTCGCCCGACGTGGGCGTCACCAGGCCGAGCAGCGCGCGCAGCGTGGTGGACTTCCCGGCGCCATTGGGTCCCAAGAAGCCGGTAACGCGCCCTGGCTTGGCCTCGAACGTGGCGCCCTCGACCGCTGTGACGGCACCAAAGCGCTTGGTCAGCGACTCCACCTCGATCAACGGACCCCGCATCGTCTTCCCTCCGTCGTTGGCGTCCGTCTATCCTTTCATCACCATGGACCCTGACAGTTCCCGTCCTCGATGACCGCCTGGGTCCTCCTCGGGCTTGGCGTCCTGCTGACGCTGGGCACCGCGATCTTTGTCGCCGCCGAGTTCTCGCTGGTCGCTCTCGACCCGGCCCACGTCGAGGACTCACTGCGCGGCAAGCGCGTGCGCCGTGCGCTGCGCCACCTGTCGACGCAACTGTCCGGCGCGCAGGTCGGCATCACGCTCACGACCATCCTGCTGGGCTACACGGCGCAGCCGGCGCTCGTGTCGCTCCTCGAGGTGCCGCTGTCCACGACGGTCGCGTCGCGTGCCGCGGTCGCGGCGCTCGCCGGAGCGCTCTCGCTCGTGATCGTCAACGCCTTCTCGATGATCGTGGGCGAGCTGGTGCCCAAGAACATGGCCCTGGCCGAGCCCATGCGCACGGCAAAGATCGCCGCGCCACTCAACATGGCCTTCACGGCCGCATTGCGTCCCGTCATCGCCTCACTCAACGGCGCGGCGAACGCGATCCTGCGGCTGCTGGGCATCGAGCCCCGGGAGGAACTCGCGGGCGGGCGTTCGCGGCAGGAACTCGCCGCCTTGGTGCGTCGCAGTGCCGAGGCGGGCACGCTCGCGCCGTCGACCGCGCTGCTGCTCAAGAACTCGATCGAGCTCGACAACCTGGCCGCGATCGACGTCATGACGGACCGCACGCGCATGGCGACCCTCGGCAGGGACGCGACCGCGGCCGATGTCATCGCGGCGTCGCGCGCCAGCGGCCACTCGCGCTTCCCCGTGGTGGGTGACGGATCGGACGATGTCGTGGGGCTGGTCCACCTGCGTTCCGCGATCGCGGTGCCGGCCCATGAGCGTGCGCGGCGGTCGGTGAGGGCGTTCATGGTCGACGCCCCTCGCATCCCCGAGACCCTGCAGATGGGCCCGCTCCTGGTCGAACTGCGCGGCCTCGGGTACCAGTGCGCGATCGTGGTTGACGAGTACGGCGGTACCGCGGGATTCGTGACGCTTGAGGACGTGGTCGAGGAGCTCGTGGGGGAGGTCGCCGATGAGCACGACCGCAGGCGCGCCGCCGTCCACCGCGCTCCCGGCGGGGCGTGGATCGTGCCAGGCGAGCTGCGGCCGGACGAGGTGCACGAGCGCACGGGACTGGTGATCCCCGAGTCGCCAGCGTACGAGACCGTCGGTGGCTATGTGATGGCCGCACTGGGGCGCGTCGCGGAGCCGGGCGACACGGTCGACGGCGCGGACGTGCGTCTGCGCGTCGAGCGCATGGAGGGTCGCAGGATCGATCGCCTGCGCCTCGAGCCCGTGTCTCCCGAGCGAGACGAGGACGAGTCGTGAGCCCCGGGATGACGCTCGCGGTCGTGGGACTGCTGCTCGCGAACGCCTTCTTTGTCGGCGCCGAGTTCGCGATCATCTCCGCGCGCCGCAGCTCGATCGAGCCGCGCGCCGCCGCCGGATCGCGCGCGGCACGCACGGTGCTGTGGGCGATGGAGAACGTGTCGCTCATGCTCGCGACGGCCCAGCTGGGCATCACGGTGTGCTCGGTGACGCTGGGCGTGGTGGCCGAGCCCGCTCTCGCCCACGCGCTCGAGCCTGTCCTCGAGTCGCTGGGCGTGCCGCTCGCGGCGACGCACGGCATCGCCGTCGCGATCGCGCTGCTTGTGATCGTGGGCCTCCACGTGATCGTGGGCGAGATGGTGCCCAAGAACGCCGCGGTCTCCAGCCCCGACCGGGCCGCGCTGGTCTTCGGGCCGCCGCTCGTCGCGATCGCGCGCGCCGCGCGGCCGATCATCGGGGCGCTGAACTGGGTGGCCAACGGGATCGTGAGGCTGCTGGGCTTCGAGCCCAAGGACGAGGTGACCTCGGCCTTCACGGCGGACGAGGTCCACAGCATCGTCGAACGGTCCTCCGCGGAGGGCACGATCTCGGACCCCACGGGGCTGCTGACGACCGCGATCGAGTTCTCGGAGAGGTCGGTCGAGGAGGTCATGGTGCCCGCGGACCAGGTGCATGCCGTGCCGCGCGGGGTGACGGTCGACGGACTCGAGGACGCGGCGACGCGCACCGGCTTCTCGCGTTTCCCGGTGAGCGAAGACGGCGCGCTCGTGGGCTACCTCCACATCAAGGACGCCCTCTACGCGCGGCCGGGAGAGCGCGAGGAACCCATCCAGGCGTGGCGCGTGCGCGATCTGCCGACGATCGCCCACGACGCGCAGGTAGAGAGCGCGCTCGCGCTCATGCGCCGCTCGGGCGCCCACGTGGCCGCCGTGACGCGGGATTCGACGACGCTCGGCATCGTCTTCCTCGAGGACATCATCGAGGAGCTCGTCGGAGAGGTGAGGGACTCCCTCGCTCGCCGCGAGAGCGGCGCCTGACGGGCTCAGGTTCCCCCGGCATCGTGCCGATGTGACTGACGTGACACACAGGGGGGTTGGCCTCATCGTTACCATTTGGTAATAATTGACCCGGTCCCCGTTGCTTGGCGGGGCACGAATCTTCTGTTTCCGAGACGTCCGGGAGGACATGGTGAGCATGCGCGGCGCACTGCACACGCCGCGTTCCGCCCACCCCTCTCGCCACCCCGCGCGGCACCCGTCGCGCAAGGAGCGGCGCATCGAGCAGACGCAGGAAATCCAGATCCGGACCACCCACCTGCGACGCAAGATCGCGACGCGCACGGGCGTGCTTGTGGGCTTCGTGGCCGCGATGGTGGTCTACCCCGTGATGGGCACGATCGCCCCCTACGCGAACGCAGCCGAGCAGCTGCCCGGTGTGGTCGTGGGCGAGTCCCCCACCACCGCCACGGCGATCCTGGGTGCCGGCCCGCAGTTCGAGGCCTCCGACCTTCCGCTTCCCACGGTCGACGACCAGTCGGGTGCGGTCCTCACGTCGGCCGACGTCCCCGTCGCGTCGAACCTGCTTCCAGACTGCGACCCGGAGTTCTCCGGCCCGATGAGCAACGGCCAGCTCAGCAGCGACCAGCTGTGCAACCTGTGGGTCTCGGGAGAGCAGATGCGACCCGACGCCGCACTCGCGCTCGCGGCGCTTAACGAGCGCTTCAAGACCGAGTTCGGCACGGACATCTGCATCGCCGACACGTACCGCTCGATCTCGGACCAGTACTCGACCAAGGCGACGCGCGGCTACCTGGCCGCGACGCCGGGCACCTCGATGCATGGCTTGGGCCTCGCGGTCGACTTCTGCCGCTCTCACGCCTCGGGCGTGTACCTGTCGTGGTTCAAGCGCAACGCCGCGACCTACGGCTTCTGGAACCCGGACTGGGCGAAGACGTCGAAGTACGAGCCCTGGCACTGGGAGTACCAGACCTTCACCGCGTACGAGTAGGGCGTTGCCGGGCAGGCTGCCTGGCTCCGAGCGGACTGTCGCGACGTGGGCGCACGCCGTGCGCGGTGTCCGAACCAGCGCGTGGCGCGTCTCCCCGAGGTGTAGGAAGGGAGACGAGGGCGGCCATCATCCCTGGTCGCCCGCCCCCGCGCGACGATGCGCCGGCCACGAGCCGCGCGCGGTGTCGCCCGAGCGCTGAGGAGGCCGCGGTGCTGGTCGGAGTCCCCACGGAGACCAAGAACAGCGAGACCAGGGTCGCGCTGACCCCTGCGGGCGTGCGCGCGCTCGTCGAACGCGGGCATCGCGTGGTGATCGAGGAGGGGGCGGGTCGCGGCTCGGCGATCGCGGACGAGGACTACGCCGCGGCGGGAGCGACGCTCGCCGGCGCCGCGGAGGCGTGGGCGGCCGACGTGGTCCTCAAGGTCAAGGAGCCGCAGCCGCACGAGTACGCGCTGCTGCGTGACAACGTGCTCTTCACGTTCCTGCACCTCGCGGCCAACCCAGCGCTCGCCGACCTGCTGTGCGCGGCAGGCACGACCGCGCTGTCCTATGACACGGTGCAACTCGAGGACGGATCGCTGCCCCTGCTCACCCCGATGAGCGAGGTCGCTGGCCGCTTGTCGGTGCTCGCGGGCGCGCACCACCTGCTCAACCCGCAGGGCGGGCGCGGCGTGCTCCTGCCCGGTGTGCCCGGCGTGCCTGGCGCCCGCGTCACGGTGCTGGGGGCAGGCGTCGCCGGCTCGAATGCCGTGGCGCAGGCCGTCGCGATGGGCGCCGAGGTCACCGCCGTCGACCTCGCCGTGGGGCGGCTGAGGGCGCTCGACGACAGGTACGCGGGTCGCGTCCGCACCGTGGTGTCGACGCCCCACGAGGTCGAGGAGGAGGTGCTCGGCTCGGACCTCGTGATCGGCGCGGTCCTCGTGCCCGGTCGCCCGGCCCCGAAGGTCGTGACTCACGCGATGGTGAGGGACATGCGGCGCGGCAGCGTGCTGGTCGACATCGCGATCGATCAGGGTGGGTGCTTCGAGGACTCGCGCCCCACCACGCACGACAACCCCGTCCTCGAGGTCGAGGGGTCGCTGCTCTACTGCGTCGCGAACATGCCCGCCGCGGTGGGGGCGACCGCGACGCGCGCGCTCACCAACGTCACGTTGCCCTACGTGGTGAGGCTCGCGGGCGGGGTGGACGATGCCGTCGCGTCGGATCCCGCCCTGGCGCGCGGGATCAACGTGCGCGCCGGCAGTGTGGTGCATCCCGCGGTCGCCCAGGCGCTCGGCAGATAGGTCACTCCGAGCGCGGCTCGAGCAGGTCGCGCAGCGGCTCCGGGAGCCGCGCGGGCGTGGGCACCTCGACCTCGGGAAGCGTTTCGGGTCGCGGCGCCACGACCGGATACGCGTCGAGTGCCTGCTCCGCGGCCGCGCGCCCGAGCGCGATCAGGCCGGGCATGTCCTCGCGGACCCACTGCGAGCGGCCGCCCAGCTGGGGGGAGATGAGGGTGACGTCCGCGCGGATCTCGAGGGCGTGGACCTTGAGCGTGGTCTCGAAGCCCGGAGCCTCCCACTCGGGCGCGAGACGCACCCCGATGACGTGGCGTGCGCCCAGCTCGAACGTCGCCTCGAGCGGCAGGTTCTCGAGCAGGCCGCCGTCCGCGAGGAGGTGACCGTCGAGCCTCAGCGGCCGGAATAGCCCCGGCACCGAGATCGACGCCCTCATGGCATCCGCGAGGCTGCCGTGATCGAGCAGGACCACGCGGCGCGTGGTGAGGTCCGTGGCGACGGCCGCGTAGCGCACAGGCAGGTCCTCGATGCGCGGATCCCCGCCGGAGATCGCCTCGATCGTGGCACGCAGCCCCGCCGTGTCGAGGATGCCCAGGCCCGGGCGGAACGTGAGCGATCCGAAGTGTCCCCACTCCGCGCGCAGCACCATGGCCTCGATCGTGTACGGGTCCATGCCGGAGGCATACGCGCCTCCGATCAGCGATCCCGCCGACGTCCCCACGACGAGCGAGGGCGTGATCCCGCGCTCCGCGAGCACCTGGAGGACGCCCACGTGGGCCGCACCGAGCGCGCCGCCTCCCCCCAGGGCCAGTCCCAGGTGAGGCTCGTACCGAAGGTCGGTGGTCACCCGTTCAGAGTAGGCGGGGCGGCGCGAATAGGCTGGATGTCATGTCCGACACCCCTGCCGAACCGCGTCGCACCTGGTTTCCCCTTGCCGCGGCCGCCGCGGTCGCGGTCCTGGTGATCGTGGGGGCGGTGGTGGCGACGTGGCTGACGTCGCGCATGAGCCCGGCCCACGCCGATGCGGTGAGGGCATGTGAGGCCGCGTACGCCGAGGCGGGCGACGGCGCCCCCGAAATCGTCGCGGGCGACGTCTACGGCAGCGCCGACTGGCGCGACCTGCGGTCGTTCCTCGAGGCGCAGGGCGTCCTCGACTCCGCCGGCACGGACGTCGCTGCTGCGATCGCGCCGTCCGTCGACGCCTCGGCTGCGGCGCTCGCGGAGGCGGGGCGCGACCGCGTCACGGTGGTGTGGTGGCTCGAGTCCGAGGAGCACCTGGCGTGCACGGTCGACGTCGAGGACGGGCGTGCGCTTGACTCCTCGGCGACGCTGGGAAGCCTCGGCGACTTCGCGACCGGTGCCGTGACCGGCGCCGTGCCCGTCGCGGACTGACCGCCCTACTCCCGCCCCTCCTCGAGAGGGATGAGCATGGTCCGGAAGTCTCCGGGTCCGCGGTGGAGGTCCCAGATGCGGTCCGCGACCTCCTCAAGCGTGTAGCGGAGCTTGGGGATCGCGCCGGGAATCACGAGTTGGGCGACGTGGACCCCCTCGCCCGCGAGGGCATCGTGCAGCATCTCGCCGTAGGCGCTCTCGGCGGGGAAGGCGACGGACGTTCCCGAGAATCCCGCGCGGGCCTTCACGGACGTGCCGCCGTTGATGAGGACGATGCTTCCTTCTCCCGCCGCGCGCATCGCGGGCAGCACGGCACGGGCCGCGTGAATGAGGCCCAGCGCGGAGAACCGCAGGGCCTCGAGGGCCAGCTCGGGCGTGAGGTCGAGCACCGGCTCGAGGTAGGCCCGCGAGGGGAGTGGGCTGTACTGCAGCGCGGTGACGGGGCCCAGGCGTGCGGAGGCGTCGGCGAGCGCCGCCTCGAGCGAGGCGCCGTCGCGGACGTCGGCCGCGAAGCCCGCCGCGGTGACCCCGTCCTGCGCGAGCTCGCCCGCGAGCGCATCGAGCTTCGACTGGTCGCGGGAGACGAGGGCGATCGAGAATCCCTCGCGCCCGAACCGGCGCGCGACCGCCGCTCCGAGGCCGGGTCCTGCGCCGATGATCGCGAGCGTTGGCATGCGTGGCTCCTTCGTCGGTGGGGTCTGTCTCGACCCTAGCGCCGGGGAACCACAAAGGCCCCTCCGAGGAGGGGCCTTGCGTGTGCGGATCGTGCCCCCGACAGGAGTCGAACCTGCGACCTACGGTACCGGAAACCGGCGCTCTATCCGCTGAGCTACGGGGGCATGCCCGGACGGACCGGGCCGAATGAGGATATCAGCAGGCAGGGCTCTCCCGTGCTGCGCTCTCCCGCCCGTGCGATGCTGAGACATGCGCACGCAGACGTCGCAGTTCCTCGCGGCCCTCATCCTTGCCAGCGGCCTGGCCACCGGCGTCGCGGCGTGCGGGGACGCCGGAGGGGACCCGCGCGACGCGCGCGAGCCCGATGCGGTGGGCACGGTCGTGAGCGTGGAGACCCTGGGCGACGCGATCACGGTGGTGTTCGCGCCAGATCCCGGCTACGAGTACTTCGAGGGCACCACGTTCGCGTTCGCGGAGGGTGGTGCGCTCGAACGGCCGGACGGCGAGCCTGCCGCGGCGTCCGACGTCGCGGTGGGCGAGCGCCTCGAGGTGTGGGTCGACGCGTGCGCCGAGTCCTTCCCCGTCCAGTGCGCGGACCCGTACGGACGCCTCCTTCCCTAGCGCGCGCGTGCGCCGAGCGCGACACTGGACCCATGAGCGACGCGGACCTCAGCCCAGTCGAGATCTCTCTGGTGGGCGGGCCCACGGTGGTGCTGGGCTACGCAGGTCTCACGATCGTCACGGATCCGACGTTCGACCCACCGGGCACGTACGGCACCCTCACCAAGCTCGCCGGACCCGCCTTCGAGCCCGCCTTCATCGGCCACGTGCACCTGGTCCTGCTGTCTCACGACCAGCACGAGGACAACCTCGACACCGCGGGACGCGAGCTGCTCGCACATGCCGGCCACGTGGTGTCGACCCCTGGCGCGGCCTCGCGCGTCCCCGGTGTCGTGGGCCTCAAGCCGTGGCACAGCGTCACGCTGTACGGCGCGCACGCTCCGGTGTGCGTCACGGCGGTTCCCGCGCTGCACGGTCCTCCCGGGGTGGCCGACGCCCTGGGCGAGGTTGCGGGATTCGTCCTGCGGGCGGCGGGCTGGCCCACCGTGTACTTCTCGGGAGACAACTCGGAACTCGACGCCGCCGCGGCGGTCGCACACCGCTTCCCCGACGTCGGGGTCGCGCTCGTGTGCGCGGGCGCCGCGCGAGTGGATCGGCTGGGCGACGCGCTGCTGACCGCCGACGCCGCGCGGGTCTGTGCGGTCGCCGACCTCTGGCCCGACGCGACGGTGGTGCCCGTCCACATCGACGACTGGGCGCACTTCTCCCAGCCCCGTCCGGCCCTGCGCGCGGCGCTCGCGGACGACCCCGCCCGCCCCCGCATCGTCCTCCTGGACAAGGGAGCCGCGGTGCGACTCGGGGGCCGCGCGGCGGCTGTCGGAGGGCGCGTCTAGGGTCGTGGCATGGAGACGATGCAGGACGGCCTCGCGCCGGTGGAGGAGTGGATCGCGGCGGTGATCGCCGGTCTTCCCGGCGCGCACGTGGTGCCCTACCCCGACTGGGGCTCGCAGACCTTCCAGGTGGGAGGCAAGCACTTCGGCAGGGTGGGCGGGTCGCCTGAGGGGAGGCGCATCGTCACCGTGAAGGGCGATCCGGAGGTCAACGCGACGCTCGTCGCGCGGTACGAGGACGTCTCGCCCGGCTACTACGCGGACAAGCGGCTGTGGATCTCGCTCGCCGTAGATGACGACGCCTCCGTGCCGCGCGACGTCGTGGTCGAGGCCATCGAGGCCGGCTACGAGGTGGTGCGTGCGAAGCTGCCGCGCCGCGTGCGCGACACCCTGGAAGCCGACGCGACCCCTGGAGGCCCACCCGCGTGAGCGACACACGCGCGCACGGATAGACTCGATGGGTGACCCCTGAAGAGCTCTCCGCGACCATCCGCGCCGCCATCCTCGCCGGAATCGACGACAGCGACTTCCAGCTGTCGCCCTTCGATGTTCCGGAGGTGCGCGTCGAACGCCCCCGCCAGCGCGAGCACGGCGACTGGTCGACCAACGTCGCGATGCAGCTCGCCAAGCAGGCGGGCACCAATCCTCGCGAGTTCGCGCAGACCCTGGTCGAGCGCCTCGTGCAGGAGGACGGAATCGACGCGGCCGAGGTCGCGGGTCCCGGCTTCATCAACATTCGCCTCGCGGCGGACGCGGCGGGCCTGCTCGCCAAGGGAATCGTCGACTACGGCGACGACTACGGACGCGGCGAGTCGCTCACGGGTAAGACGGTCAACATCGAGTTCGTGTCGGCCAACCCGACCGGACCCGTGCACATCGGCGGCACGCGCTGGGCCGCGGTGGGTGACTCGCTCGCGCGCCTGCTCGAGTTCCACGGCGCGAAGGTCATCCGCGAGTACTACTTCAACGACCACGGCGCGCAGATCGACCGCTTCGCCGCGTCGCTGCTCGCGGTCGTCACGGGCGAGGACGCCCCCGAGGACGGCTACGGCGGCGAGTACATCCAGGACATTGCCAACGAGGTCATGATGCAGGCCGCAGCCGGCGGCTACCGCGACCCGCTCGAGCTCCCGCGCGAGGAGCAGCTCGAGTTCTTCCGCGAGCACGGCGTGGCCCTCATGTTCGACTCGATCAAGCGTCAGCTGCACGACTTCGGAGTCGACTTCGACGTCTACTTCCACGAGGACTCGCTGCACCACTCCGGCGCGGTCGACGAGGCCGTCGAGCAGCTGAAGAAGACGGGCGCGCTGTACGAGAAGGACGGCGCCTGGTGGCTGCGGTCGACCGACTACGGCGACGACAAGGACCGCGTGGTCATCAAGTCGGACGGCAAGCCGGCGTACATCGCGGGCGACCTCGCCTACTTCAAGGACAAGCGCCACCGCGGCGCGGACCTGTGCATCTACCTTCTGGGCGCGGACCACCACGGCTACATCGCCCGTCTCAAGGCCGCCGCCGCGGCCTTCGGCGACGATGCCGACACGGTCGAGGTGAAGATCGGCCAGCTGGTCAACCTGGTCAAGGACGGCCAGCCGGTGCGGATGTCGAAGCGCGCGGGCAACGTCGTCACGATCGAGGACCTGGTCGAGGCCGTGGGCGTCGATGCCGCGCGCTACGCGCTCGCGCGCTCGAGTGCGGACTCAACGATCGACATCGACCTCGACCTGCTCGCGTCGCAGTCCAACGCGAACCCGGTGTTCTACGTGCAGTACGCCCACGCGCGTTCGGCGGGCGTGGCGCGCAACGCGGCCGAGTACGGCATCCGCCGCGAGGACGGCTTCGACCCGTCGTTGCTGACTCACGAGTCGGAGTCCAAGCTGCTCGGCATCCTGGGCGAGTTCCCGCGCGTGGTCGCTCAGGCCGTCGAGTTCCGCGAGCAGCACCGCGTGGCCCGCTACCTCGAGGACGTCGCCGCGGCCTTCAACCAGTGGTACGACCGCACCCGCGTCACCCCGCAGGGCGACGAGGAGGTCTCGGACGTGCACCGCACGCGCCTGTGGGTGAACGATGCCGCGGGACAGGTCCTGCGCAACGGCCTGCGCCTCCTGGGTGTCTCGGCCCCCGAAAGGATGTAGCGATGGCGGTGAGCGCAGTCTTCTCCCGCACCGTGGTGCGTCAGGACGACGGCGCGCTTGCCGTGGGCGGCGCGGACGTGCGCGCGCTCGCGGGCCAGTACGGCACGCCGCTGTACGTGATCGACGAGCACGACATGCGGGGCCGAGCGCGTGCCTTCCGCGACGAGTTCGCGGCGGCCTTCGGCGCCCACGGCGCGGAGGTCGACGTGTTCTACGCGTCGAAGGCCTTCCTGTCCTCGAAAGTCGCCAAGTGGATGCATGAGGACGGCCTGTTCATGGACGTCGCTTCGGGCGGCGAGCTCGAGATCGCGCTGCGCGGGGGGATGCCCGCCGCACGGATCGGCCTCCACGGCAACAACAAGTCCGACGACGAGCTGCGCCGCGCCCTCGAGGCCGGCGTGGGGAGGATCGTCGTCGACTCGTTCACGGAGATCGAGACGCTCGACCAGATCGCGCGCGGGCTCGGGACGCGCGCGCCGGTGCTCGTGCGCGTGACCACGGGTGTGCACGCCGGCGGCCACGAGTACATCGCGACGTCTCACGAGGATCAGAAGTTTGGGCTGTCGCTCGCCTCGGGCGCGGCCTTCGATGCGCTGGTCGCGTGCCAGGACGCCGAGGGCATCGACCTGCGCGGCATCCACACGCACATCGGCAGCCAGATCCTCTCTCTCGAGGCGTTCCAAGAGAGCGCCGAGCGCATGCTGGGCCTGCGCGCCGCGTTCCGCGCGGAGATCGGCGTCGACCTCCCCGAGGTCGACCTTGGGGGCGGCTACGCGATCCAGTACACCCCCGCGGGAGAGGCCCTGAGCCCGCACGATGCCGCGGCAGGGATGGCGGAGGCCGTCGCCGCCGCGATGTCGCGCGTGGGCGGCACGTGGCCGCGCCTCAGCATCGAGCCCGGTCGTGCGATTGCCGGTCCCGCTGGCCTCACGCTGTACCGCGTGGGCGTGGTCAAGCACGTGGGTCTCGAGGACGGCGGCCAGCGCCAGTACGTCGCGGTCGACGGCGGCATGAGCGACAACATGCGCACCATCACGTACGGCGCGGAGTACACAGCGACCATTGCGTCGCGGCTGTCCGAGTCCGAGCCCGCGCTCAGCCGCGTGGTGGGCAAGCACTGCGAGAGCGGGGACATCGTCGTGCGCGACGTCGACCTGCCGAGCGACATCGCGCGGGGCGACCTGCTCGCGGTGCCCGCGACGGGTGCATACGGCAGGGTCATGGCGAACAACTACAACGCGGTGCTGCGGCCCGCGGTGGTCTCGGTCGCGGACGGCGCCTCGACGGTGCATGTGCGCCGCGACACGCTCGAGGACCTGTTCTCGTGGGACGTCGCACCGGACTGAGACGTTCACGTAGTGGGGCGGTCGCCCGGCCGTCCTCGAATGGAAACGAGGAGGCGGACATGTCCGACACCGACGACCAGAGCATGGACGAAGGCACGGCTGCGTTGCAGCATCTCGCCGACGAGGTCGAGCAGGAGCGCGAGCAGGGTCGCAGCGAGTTCGACCTGCCCGACCCACACGAGGACGAGGTCGATCCCGAGGCGCCGGCGGACGGCCCGGTCGAGCCTCTCGAGGCCGAGGGCACCGACGACGCTCCCGTCACGGGGATCGCGGCACCCAAGCCCTTCCTCTAGCGAGACGTCGTGAGCGACGCGGGGGGCGGGGGGGGCCCCCCCCCCCCCCCGCCCGGGCCCCCGCCGGGGGGGGCGCCCCCCCCCCCCCGCCCCCAAATGGCAAAATCACCCCCCCCCCCCCCCCCGCGCCCATAA
>NZ_BAABRR010000013.1:0-79973 GCF_039545075.1 Demequina sediminis
AGCGGGAGGGAAACGCCCGGCTCCATTCCGAACCCGGAAGCTAAGCCTCCCAGCGCCGATGGTACTGCACCCGCCAGGGTGTGGGAGAGTAGGTCGCTGCGGCACATACCTTCGAAAGACCCCCCACCCCGTGGGGGGTCTTTCGCATACCCCCACACCACCCAAACATCACCCGCGCACCAGCCCCGCATCCACAAGTCACACACCTCACGACAGGTAACCCGCAACCACGCACGGATCACGCCACACCCGGCACCACATGTGTGACATCCGCACGGTCCAGCCTGACTCGTGCCACCGGGGTGTGTCAGTCCAGGGTGATGTCGAGGGCGTCGAGGATGGCTTGGGCGGGCTTGGTGATGGGGTCGCGGGCGACGTGGTCGTGGCCGGCGATGCGGACGGTGATCTGCTGAATGGGTTTCAGCGCGTGGAGGATCTTGCGCACCGTCAGCCCGGTCGTGGTGTGTAGGTAGCGGCTGATCGCGAGGGATGCGAACACGATCGTGAGGTGCGCTTCGATCGCGTCGCGCGTGTGGTGGAACATCGGCCGGGCGCGTAGGTCGGTCTTGGACATCCGGAATGACTGCTCGACGTGCCATAGGTCGTGATAGCTGGACATGACCTCGGCCGCGGGCATCAACGTCGCAGGGATGTTCGTGACGTAGCCCTTGAGCCCGACCAGGCGTCGCGCGCGCGCCAGCGACGCCTCGTCGATCTTGCGGGAGCCGCTCACGGTCTTCACGAAGCGTGGCGTGCGGGCGGCCTTGTCGCCGGCGACGACGTCCCGTGCACGCTCCTCCTGCAAGGTCAGGGTGCGGTTGTCGCGCACGGCACGCTTGCCGGAGTACGCCCACACCGCCCGCCACGAACTGTCATGCTCGGACTTCCAGATCGGTTCAGCCTTGACCATCGGATCCGACGCGCCAGCCCTGGTGCGTCCGTGGCGAGGCGTGATGGTGTCGATGACCTGCCCGTCGCGAAACGCGTCGCCATGCCAACGGAAGTGCGACTCGAGATCGACCGGCGCCTTGGTCGTGCGGGACCCGACGATGAAATGCAGTCCCGCGTCATCGAGCTCGCGCAAGTTGGTCGCGGACAGCATGCCGGCGTCGGCGACAACCACGAACCCTTCGAGGGAGTGGCGTTGACGGAACTGGTCCACGATCGGAATCAGGGTCAGCGTCTCGGCCTTGTTGCCCTCGAAGCAGCCGATCTCAAGCGGGAAGCCGTTCCTGTCGACGAGGAGCCCGACGACGACCTGCGGGTCGACCCGCCGTTCCTTCGAGTAGCCCACCTTCCGCAGCGAGTCCTCATCCTCGGCTTCGAAGTACAACGTCGTGACGTCATACAGGCACAAGCTGATGTCACCCACGGACGCGGCGTGGGCGAAGCACGCGTCGGCGAGGAGGGACCGGTAGTCACGCTCCCCAGCGCGTTCCAGGGAGCGGAACATGGTCCGCAGCGACGCATGAGCGATCCCGAGCTCGCGCAAAACGCGCAGCGAGTCGGCCTTCGACGTCGGCTCGATCAGCCGCGCCAGCACGAGCTGCTCAAACGCGTCGTCATCGACGACATCGAAGCCCAGATCCGTGTACGCGGCCTGAAGTACCTGCCACAACACCGCGTTCGACTTCGACGTGATGTCCACCGTCGTCGGCTCACCTTCCACGGTCCGCGGCGCGACGCCGTCGAGCGTGAGCTCCCCTTGGCCGGGGTAGAGCTTGCCGCGCGCGACCTCCATCAGCGCCGCGAGTTCGGCATCATCATGGGCCGTGCCGACGTGCTCGAGCACCACATCACGGCCAGCGCGACGCTCCGCGATCTGGACCTTCACCGCCCCCGACCGGCCCGGGGACTTGCGCACGAACACCACATCCCCGACCGTACCGCCAAGCGGGGTGTGTCAATCACGAACCCCGAAACTCAACTACCAGGGCGAATGCTCGCGCAAACCACCGATCAGCAGAAAGTGGCACGAGTCAGGACATACCTTCGAAAGACCCCCCACACCGTGGGGGGTCTTTCGCATACCCCCACACCACCCAAACATCACCCGCGCACCAGCCCCGCATCCACAAGTCACACACCTCACGACAGGTAACCCGCAACCACGCACGGATCACGCCACACCCGGCACCACATGTGTGACATCCGCACGGTCCAGGGATGCTGGACGGCTTCCAGGATGCCGGACGGTCGCGGGCTCGCCACTGCTTGTGCACGCACCACCGCTCGGGCACGCACCACCGCTCGGTCACGCACCACTGCGGCACAACGCGCGCGACCTGTGCCACAATGAACGCGATGCCTACCGCGATCATCATTCTGTAGCGCGTCGGGAGTACCCCGACGCGCAGCCTCCCGTACCCCTGGGAGGCTTTTTTGTTGGGGCGGCGCAGTCGCCGCGTCACCATGCCGGACACGAGGAGCACACCATGGCGGATCTCACGGTCGAGATCTACGACACGACCCTGCGCGACGGCGCGCAGCAAGAGGGCATGAACCTCTCGGTCGCCGACAAGATGGCGATCGCGCCGCTGCTCGACGAGCTCGGCGTGGGAGTGATCGAGGGTGGCTGGCCCGGCGCGGTGCCCAAGGACACCGAGTTCTTCGGGCTGGTCGCCAAGGAGCTGAGCTTCCGGCACGCGCAGTTCGCGGCGTTCGGGATGACGCGGCGCGCCGGCAGCACGGCGGCATCTGACCCGCAGGTGCGCGCGCTGCTCGACTCCGAGGCCCCCATCATCACGCTGGTCGCAAAGACCGACATCCGCCACGCGGAGCGAGCCCTGCGCGTCAGCGGCGAGGAGAACCTCGCGATGATCGAGGAGACCGTCGCGTTCCTCGTGGGCGAGGGTCGCCGCGTCGTGCTCGATGCAGAGCACTTCTTCGATGGCTTCGTCTACGACCCCGAGTACGCGATCAGGGCGCTGCTTGCGGGAGAGCACGCCGGGGCATCGTCGCTGGTGTTGTGCGACACGAACGGCGGGATGCTCCCCGACGACGTCACGCGGATCGTCACGGCGGTCCGCGCGCGCACCACTGCGCAGCTGGGCATGCACGCGCACAACGACTCCGGCTGCGCCGTCGCGAACTCGATGGCAGCGGTTGCCGCGGGCGTCACGCACGTCCAGGGCTGCGTCAACGGCTACGGCGAGCGCACGGGCAACGCGGACCTGATCGCGGTCGCGGCCAACCTCGAGATCAAGCGTGGGGTGTCCGCGCTCAAGGGCGACGGACTGAGCGACGCGACGCGCATCTCGCACGCGATCTCCGAGATCACCAATATCGCGCCCTTCGCGCGGCAGCCGTACGTCGGGGCATCGGCCTTCGCTCACAAGGCGGGCCTTCACGCGAGCGCGATCAAGGTCGATCCCGACCTCTACCAGCACACCCAGCCCGAGCTCGTGGGCAACGACATGCGCATGCTGGTGTCCGAGATGGCGGGGCGTGCCTCGATCGAGCTCAAGGGCAAGGAGCTCGGAATCGACCTGGAGGGCCAGCCCGAGGTCCTCAAGCGCGTCATGGAGCGCGTCAAGAATGCCGAGGCCATGGGCTACACGTTCGACGCGGCCGATGCCTCGTTCGAGCTACTGCTGCGCGGTGAGATGGGTCAGTCGCCTCGGTACTGGGACGTCGAGACGTGGCGCGTGCTCGTGTCCTCGGCACCGGGAAACCCCAACGAGGCCGACGCCGAGGCGATCGTCAAGCTGCGTGCGGGCGGGCGCCGCTACGTCACGGTCGGTGAGGGCAACGGCCCGGTCAACGCGATCGACCACGGCCTGCGTGCCGCGCTGGTGGCCGCGTACCCCGAGATCGACCGCTTCGACCTCACCGACTTCAAGGTGCGCATCATGGACGCCGCACACGGCACGGACGCGGTCACGCGCGTGCTGATCACCACGGTCGACACCGTGACCGGCGCCCAGTGGCGCACGGTCGGCGTGGGCCCCAACGTCATCGAGGCCTCGTGGGAGGCCCTCACCGACGCGCTGCTCTACGGCCTCCTGAAGGCCGAGGTGACCCCGGCGGTGTAGCCGCCCGCCGCACCTGCGACCGGCATCGTCCCCAGGAGGGACGATGCCGGGGTCACCGTGGTCCTCGCGCCCGCCGGGGCGGGGGAGGATAGGTGGCATGCACGGTGAGTACAAGGTTCCTGGCGGCAAGCTCGTGGTCGCGGATGTCGAGCTCGATCACACGGGCGAGACGCTCGACACGGTGGTGATCTCGGGGGACTTCTTCCTCGAGCCCGCGGAGGCGATCGGCGACATCTCGCGGGCGCTCGCGGGGCTGTCCGCGCATGCGACCGTGTCGCAGATGACCGCCGCCGTCACGCGTGCGGCGAGCGGCGCGCAGTTCATCGGCTTCAGCCCGGAGGCGGTCGCGATCGCGGTGCGTCGCGCGCTCGGGCACGCGACCAGCTGGCACGACCACACGTTCGAGACCATTCACGACTCCCCGCGTGACCCGCACCTGCAGATGGCGATCGACGACGTCCTGGCGCGCGAGGTCGCGGCGGGCACGCGCGGACCTACGCTGCGCATCTGGGAGTGGGAGCGCAACGCGGTGGTGATCGGGTCCTTCCAGTCGCTGCGCAACGAGGTCGATGCCGAGGGTGCCGCGCGCCATGACGTCACCGTGGTGCGGCGCGTGTCCGGCGGCGGCGCGATGTTCATCCAGCCGGGCAACACCATCACGTACTCGCTCTACGTGCCCACGTCGCTGGTCGAGGGGCTGAGCTTCGAGCAGTCCTACGCGTTCCTCGACGACTGGGTGCTCGGCGCGCTGAGGTCGGTGGGTATCGAGGCGACCTACGTTCCGCTCAACGACATCGCGTCTCCCGCGGGGAAGATCGCGGGCGCGGCGCAGAAGCGCTACTCCGCGGGCGCCGTGCTCCACCACGTGACCATGGCCTACGACATCGACGCCGACGCGATGCTCGAGGTGCTCAGGATCGGCCGCGAGAAGCTGTCGGACAAGGGCACCAAGAGCGCGAACAAGAGGGTCGACCCCTTGCGCAGCCAGACCGGCATGTCGCGCGCGGACATTATCGAGGCATTCCTCGACCACTTCGCGTCGCGGTACGCGACGGTGCCCGGCGCCGTCCGGGAGCACGAACTCGCCGCGGCCCACCGCGCCGTCGAGGACCGTTTCGCGACTGACTCGTGGCTGAGGATCGTCCCGTAGGGCCTCACACGCTAGACGTGGACGCCCACGAACGAGCCGATGCCCCACGTGATCGCCATCGCGAGCGAGCCTCCCAGCACGTTGCGCAGCACCGCGCGTGCGCGGGGCGCGTGTCCCAGGCGGGCGGAGACGAGTCCCGAGATCGCGAGCGCCACCGCGACCACACCGAAGGTCAGCGGCACCTTGAGGCTGTCGGGCGCGAGCACGGCCGTCAGCAGCGGGAACATGCCGCCCAGCGTGAAGGCGATGAGTGAGGCGAACGCGGCGTGCCAGGGGTTGATGAGCGCCTCGGGGTCGATGCCCAGGTGAGCGCGGGCGTGGGCCGCGAGCGGGTCGAAGGCCGTCTGCTCGATAGCGGCGCGCCGCGCCGTCTCCTCCGACATCCCGGTCTCCATGTGGAGCTGGGCGAGCTGGTCGAGCTCCCAGTCAGGCCGGTGCTCGTGCCACTGGCGCTCGCGGTCGAGCTGGGCCTGCTCCGCGTCGCGCTGACTCGAGACGGACACGTACTCGCCCACGCCCATCGAGAGAGCTCCGGCCGCGATGCCGGCGATCGCGGCGGTGAGGATGATTGCGGGGCTGGGATTGGCGGCGACCACGCCCACGAGGAGTGCGGCGATCGAGACGATGCCGTCGTTGGCTCCCAGCACGCCGGCGCGCAGCGCGTTGAGGCGGCGCGAGACGCGGTCCTCGTCGGGAAACAACGAGGTGTGGTGCGGCTGGGTGTTGGTCACGCCTTCCAGGGTAGGCAGGCGCCGCCGCGCCCGCCAGCAAGCGAAACCTTGCCTAACTTTCCTTCTCGGGAGCGCATGCGCGCACCTCGACGGGAAGGCGCAGCGCTCGGCTGGCACGCTCCGCCCAGATGATGGCGTCGCCCATCGAGCGCGCGTGGATGAGCCAGAAGCCGCCTTGGTGCTCGGCGGTCGCCAGGTAGGGGCCGTCGGTGGTCTCCGCGCCGTCGGGGAGTGCGGTCACCACGCGTGCCTGGGGAGCGGGCTCGAATCCCGCCGCGGTAACCCATGCGCCGGCGTCGCGAAGGTCGTCGTTGAGTGCGTCGACCTCCGCCATGATCTGGTCCAGATCAGGCGGGACCTCGCCCGAGCCCTGCTCGTAGTACATGGCCAGGTGAAACAGCGGCATGGTGGACCTCCTCGTCGAGACCCCTCAGCTCGCGCCCGACCGGCACTCCTCATGAAGTGTCGCAAGCATCCGAGGCAAACGCCAACCGTGCGTCGTCTCGGCCGCACCCGTCAGGCGGGTGCGGGCTCCTCGGGGAGCCGCCCATGGCGTCGGTCGAGGGATCTCATCGCGGGGGTGGCCGTGATGCCGTGGAGGATCACGGAACCCAGCACCGCGAGCAGCGTTACCGCCCACAGCCGGTCGCCGCCGGGGAAGTTGGCCTCCTGGAGGGCGAAGGCCAGATAGAACAGCGACCCGACCCCGCGCACGCCGAAGAACGCGATGACCATGCGTTCGCGGCGGCGCGTCACGCCTCCCGCGAGCCCGATCCATCCCGCGAGCGGTCGCACCACCAGTAGGACGGCCGCCACGAAGACGATGTCGATCAGGCCGATCCCCTCGAGTGCACCCCTGCTCACCGCTCCGCCCACGAGCACCAGCACCGCGACGGTGAGGAGGCGCTCGATTTGCTCGACGAACCCGTGCAGGACGCGGACGTAGTCATGGTGTCGGGCGTTCGAGCGCAGCACGAGCGCCGCGACGAACACGGCGATGAAGCCGTACCCGTGCACGAGCTCGGTGAGCCCGTACGTGAGGAAGGTCGCGGCCAGCGCGATGAAGCCGTGCGCGCCATCCGTGATCCGGCGCCGCTCCGATGCCGTCGAGAAGAGCATCCTTCCCAGCAGCCAGCCGCAGGCCGCGCCCATGCCGACTCCAGCCGCGATGCGCCACACGAGGTCGACCGCGAGCCAGTGCCCCAGCCAGCCCGACGGCGCGATACCCGCGATCGCGATGCCGACCGCAGCCCACGTGAACAGGAACGCGAGGCCGTCATTGAGCCCAGCCTCCGAGGTGAGGGCGAAGCGGACCTCGTCGTCGTCGTGTTCGGGATCCTGTGCGGGCTTGCTCACCTGCACCTCCGAGGCCAGCACGGGGTCGGTGGGAGCCAGGACGGCCGCGATCAGCACGGCGGCAGCGACGCCCAGCCCGAGCATCGTCCATCCGAGCAGCCCCACCGCGATCATGCTGAGCGGCATCGTGATGCCCAGCAGCCTCCACGTGCTCGACCACCGCCGCCACCCGAGCGGCCGGTTGAGCGCGAGCCCGGCACCCATGAGGGAGATGATGACGCACAGTTCGGTGAGGTGAACAGCGACCTCGGGGTGAGCGAGGGGATCGGGATCGGGCAGGTCGGGGATGAGCGCGAAGACCACGATGCCGGCGGCGACGAAGAGCATCGGCATGGACAGGGGTGCCGCGCGCAGCAGGCGCGGCAACAGGGCCGCCAGCAGAGTGGCGACGCCGACGGCAAGGTACGTGAGCGGCACCGGGTCGAGCTCGATCATGGATGCCACGTTATCCGGCTCTTCGCAAATGAGGGTGTAGTGCGTGCTGCGGTGAGTGGTCGGGGGTAGGGGTCGAGGTCCCCCAGGATGGAAGTTCTCACACTCACCGTCCGGAAGACCTCGACTTGTCTCACGCTACCTTCGGCGCGCCCGATCTCACGACCTTCTGCAACCTCGATGCTCTTGGCCTGATCGTCACCGGCCAACATCTCGCCCCCGATCGGGCTGTCCTCGAGTGCCGCGCCGCCACGGTTGACGACCTGTGTCATGGCTGCGGTGGGCGAGGTGTGTCGCGCGGCACGATCACGCGCCGACTCGCGCACGAGCCCTTCGGCGGACGGCCCACGACCCTGTTGATCCGGGTACGCCGCTACAGGTGCAGCCCGTGCGGCCGTTTCTGGACAGACGATCTCCGTGCGGCCGCCGATCCGCGGGCGAAGGTCTCCCGCGGCGGCCTGGCCTGGGCGCTCAGGGCGCTCGTCGTGGACCACCTGAGCATCTCTCGTATCGCGGCGGGACTGGGGGTCGCGTGGCACACCGCGAACGACGCGGTCCTGACCGAAGGGCACCGCCAGCTGATCAACGACCCCACCCGGTTCCACGGTGTCGCGGTGATCGGTGTCGACGAGCACGTATGGCGACACACCCGCTACGGTGGCAACTACGTGACGGTCATCATCGACCTCACCCCGGTACGCGACGGCGTCGGTCCGGCCCGGCTGCTCGACATGATCCCTGGCAGGTCGAAGGTCACCTTCCAGATGTGGCTGGCCGAACGTCCTCGATGCTGGAGGGAGCGGATCGAGTCGATCGCCATGGACGGCTTCAGCGGGTTCAAGACCGCGGCCGCCGAGGAACTGCCCACCGCGACCGCCGTGATGGACCCGTTCCACGTCGTCAAGCTCGCCGGCGACGCCCTCGACCAATGCCGTCGCCGCATCCAGCAAGCCATCCACGGCCACCGGGGACGTGCCGGAGACCCGCTGTACATGTCCCGTCGGATCCTGCACACCGGACTGGAGTACCTCACCGACCGCCAGTGGGCACGCCTGGAGACCTTGTTCAACACCGACGCCCACACCGAGGTCGAGATCACCTGGGCCGCCTACCAGCGCCTCATCACCAACTACCGCAACCCCGACCGCGCCGCCGCCCGCGCCGACCTCGCCCACCTGATCGAGTCCCTGCGCACCGGCGTCCCCGCCGCGCTGATCGAGCTACGCCGCCTCGGGCGGACCCTCAACAATCGCACCTGCGACATCCTCGCCTACTTCGACCGACCCGGCACATCCAACGGCCCGACAGAAGCGATCAACGGCCGACTCGAACACCTCCGCGGCTCGGCCCTGGGGTTCCGGAACCTGACGCACTACATCGCCAGGTCGCTACTCGAGACTGGCGGCTTCAGGCCACTACTACACCCTTGAATGCGAAGAGCCCGTTATCCGCACGGCCCAGTGTGCGGTTAGGCCGCGGTGCGTGACCCCATCACCGCGGTGCCCACGCGCACCATGGTCGCGCCCTCGGCGACCGCCCACTCGAGGTCCTGCGACATGCCCATCGACAGCTCCCACGCCTGCGCGAGGGGGAGCGTGCCCCGCTCGGAGCGGATGAGCGCCTGGTCGCGAATCTCCCTGAGCCGCGCGTAGCCCTCGCGTACCGCGTTCTCGTCTCGAGAGTTCAGGCCGATCGTCATGAAGCCGGTGACCGTCAGTGCGGGCAGCGAGGCGATCATCGACGCGACCGCGAGGGCCTCGTCCGGCTCGACGCCGGCCTTGGATTCCTCTCCCGACACGTTGACCTGCAGCATGACCTCCATGGTGCGTCCGGCATCGACGCACAGGCGCGAGATGCGCTCGGCGAGACGCGCCGAGTCGACCGTCTGGATGCACTGCGCCCACTCGACGGCGGTGGCGACCTTGTTGCGCTGGAGCTGTCCGATCACGTGGATGCGCGCGCCCGCGGCGGTCAGTTCGGCGCCCTTGGCGTCGAGTTCCTGCATCCTGCTTTCGCCCACAAGGACCCCGCCGGCGCGGACCACCGCTACCGCGGCATCGGCGTCCCACGTCTTGGTCGCCACCAGGACGCGCACACCGGAACCGGCCCGGCCGCTCGCGGCCTCCGCGACATGCACGCGGGCCTTCACGGCGGCGAGAGCCCCCGCGTAGTCCCAACCGGCCGGCGTGGGGGAGAGGTCCATCAGGAGTCCTTCGCGATCGGGGCGAGCACGGCGGAGGTGCACGCGATGAGGTCGGCGGGGGCCAGGCCGATATCGAGGCCGCGTCGGCCACCGCTGACATAGACCGTGTCCCACAGTTCGACGGTCTCGTCGATGGCGGTGGGCAGTGCGCGCCGCTGACCCAGCGGCGAGATTCCTCCCACGACGTAGCCGGTGGCGCGCTCGGCGTCGGCGGGGGGTGCCATCTCCGCGCGCTTGCCGCCCAGCGCGTGCGCGAGCGCCTTGAGGTCGAGCATCCCGCTCACGGGCACGACCCCCACGGACAGCGTGCCGTCGACGTATGCGCACAGGGTCTTGTACATCTGGTCGGGGTCCACGCCCAGCGCCGCGGCGGCCTCGAGGCCGTAGCCGAGTTCGGAGGCGGGGTCGTGCTCATAGGGGTGCAGCGTGTGGACGATGCCTGCCTCGACCAGGGCGTGGACTGCGGGCGTCGCTCCGCCGGCGACGTGCTTGCGGGACATGGAGACATTGTGGCCGATGCCATGGGTGAGGAGGGGCTACCGTGTCCGGGTGGAAGACGCGACCGTGACCGACGTGCACATGTGGACCGATGGCGCCTGCAAGGGAAATCCCGGCCCGGGCGGCTGGGGGGTGTGGATGAAGGCGGGCGGCCACGAGCGCGAGCTCTTCGGCGGCGAGCTGGTCACCACGAACAACCGAATGGAGCTCACCGCGGTCATCGAGGGCCTCAAGGCCCTCAACCGGCCGTGCACCGTGACCCTGCACGTCGACTCGCAGTACGTGAAGAACGGCGCGCAGTCGTGGATGAAGGGCTGGAAGCGCAACGGGTGGAAGACCGCTGACAAGAAGCCGGTCAAGAACGTCGAGCTGTGGCAGGCGCTCGACGAGCAGCTCCAGCGCCACCAGATCACGTGGGTCTGGGTCAAGGGACACGCGGGCGACCCCGGCAACGAGAGGGCCGATGAACTCGCCAACAAGGGAGTGCTCTCGGCGCGGTAGGTGCGAGAGGCGCCGTGCGCCGCTACGTTGCCGTGTGCGCGTCGGTGGGCGCGCATAGCCTGGATCGGGACGCGAGAAGGGCGGGCCGATGCTCCAGGCGTGGGGAGACGAGTCTGGCTCGGTGGCGTCGCGAGATCCGGGCACGTATCTCCTCGGCGCTGTCATCGTTGCCGTGGACCGCCTCGACGACCTGCGGGCGGCCATGCGCGCTGTCCCTCGCAGGGGCGGCAGCAAGCTCCATTGGAGTTCCGACGACGATGCTGGCCACCGCCGTACCCTCATGGCCGCGCTCGAGGAGGACCTGGAGGCCTTCGTTGTCGTGCGCGCCGGAAGCGTCATGGAACGGAACGAGAGGCGCAGGCGCAAGTGCATGGAGACGTTTGCTCCGGCTCTCGAGAGTGTTGGCTGCGCGACACTCACGATGGAGTCGCGCGGACCCTCCGACGACCATCGCGATCGCTTGTGCTTCGATGCGATGCGGGCAGGCCGCGTGTTGAGCGCCGGTGGCCTGCGCATCGAGCACGTGCCCGGGCCGGCAGAGCCCGCTCTCTGGCTCGCCGATGCCGTGTGCGGCGCCGTGGTCGCGTATCGGCTCGGCGATGACCGCTGGATTCGACTCATCGACAAACGGGCAACAATCGAACTCATCGGCGGCGCGACGTAGAACGGCAGCGAGCCCCAGGCCCTGTCTTCGGCAGGAACTCCTGAGGCTCACTTCCCACACCACCGCAATGGTGAGGCTGGTCACCCAGTTTACGGGTGTTCCTCTACGACGTCCACACCTCGCGAGAGGGCCAGGAATGACGTCCTAGCGGTACATGCGCAGTCGCACCTCGTGGGCGACAGCTGTCTTGGGATAGGACTCTGCCTCGCGGCCCGCGCCCTGCTCCGGGAACTCCCAGAGGTCCAGCATGAGCTGGAGCGGATAGTCGAGCACCTGATCGGTCGCGAAGATGACGGTGCCGTCCACGCTCACCTCGCATCCGTGCGCTCCCCAGCGCGCGCCATACACATGCGGCGCCCTCGCGTCGATCGCCAGTTCCACGTCGCGGACGTCGGACGCGAGGCGGGGGTCGTGGTGCGCCTTGATGCCCGTGCGCACGGTCGACAGAGGCGCGCCCACCGCGCTGCCGAAGAGTTCGGCCACGCAGATCTCGCCCGAGTCTCGTGGCCCTGCGGACTCGTCCCCGAGCAGCCAGATGCCGAGCATGCACGCGGGATCGGCGCTTGCGCTCGCGACGACCTCGAGTGCTCCCTCTCGCGGCGCCCACAGCGTGCGAGGCGGCCGCGGCGACACGACGGTGAGGTGGCTGCCTACGCGATGCTGGCCGTCGCGATGGCCGGTCTGGACGTGCGAGACCCGGAACGGCCCGTCGGCCGGTCGCCAGGCGGGCTGGTCGCGCTCGATGCGCAACTCGAGGCCCTCGTCCGTGAGGCGGTACCGCGCTTCCGAACGGTCGGGCGTGGTCCAGTGCGGGAGGTAGTGCGGAATCCACAGGTCCGGATCGAGGTCCGGCCGGTCGAAGCGGTCGACGATGTCCCAGGTCATGCGCTCGTCAACGCCGCACAGGCCCTACTTGTGCCTGACGTGTGCGCTGGGGTTCTTTCCCTCGCCGGCGCTGCGCGACTTCACCTCGTAGTCGCGGTGCGCCTGCATGAGGTCCTTGAGCTTTCCGTAGCCCCACGTCCTGGAGTCGAAGTCCGGCGCGAGCTTGGAGAGGTTGCTGCCGACCGTGCCCAGGTTGGCCCAGCCGTCGTCACCTGCGGCGACGTCGACGGCCTCAGCGAGGAGGCGGTCGAGGGTCTTGTCGGGCTTGAGCGCGGGCTTCGCCGCGGTCGTGGCGGCCTTCGCGGGTGCGACCGGCGGTGCGAGGTTCTCGACGTAGATGAAGGCGTCGCACGCCGCGACGAAGGGCTTGGGCGTCTTGCGCTCCCCAAAGCCGTACGCGGTCAGTCCTTGCTCGCGGATGCGGGCGGCCAGGCGCGTGAAGTCGCTGTCGCTTGACACCAGGCAGAACCCGTCGAGGTTGCCCGCGTGCAGGAGGTCCATCGCGTCGATGATGAGCGCGCTGTCCGTCGCGTTCTTGCCGGTGGTGTAGCTGAATTGCTGAATGGGCTGCACCGAGTGGGCGAGCAGTGCGTCCTTCCACTTGCCCAGTTGCGTGGAGGTCCAGTCGCCGTACGCGCGGCGCACGCTGGCCGTGCCGTACTTCGCGATCTCGACCAGGAGTCGCTCGAGGTGCTGTGCGCCCGCGTTGTCCGCGTCGATCAGCACCGCCAACCGCGCGCCCTCCGTCGACCGTGCCATGAATGCCCCCTCCGATGACCCGCATGGCCGGTCGGCCACGCATTCCATGCTCCCCCGACCAGGCGCGATGCGGGGGAGCACGCGCCGCGCGTGCCGGCGCTCAACCGCCGCGCGACGCGCCGTGCGACGGGCCGTGCCGACTTCCAGTTGACACGTCAATCATTCACGCCCTACGATTAGTTAATCCAACAACTATTCGTCATCAACTCTCGAAGGACCCTCATGGACATCGTCTTCCTCGTCGCCCGCATCCTGGTCGCGCTCATCTTCCTGCTCTCCGCGGTGGGCCACATCGTCGGCGCGAACGCCATGGCGCAGTACGCCTCGTACAAGGGTGCTCCCGGCGGCAAGTTCGGCGTGATCGCCTCGGGCGTCGCGATGGGCATCGGCGGCCTCATGATCCTGCTCGGCTTCTACGGCGAGATTGGCGCGCTCCTCATCGTCGCGACGCTCATCCCCGTGACCTTCTTCATGCACGCGTTCTGGAAGGAGACCGACGCTCAGGCCAAGCAGACCGAGCAGATCTCCTTCAACAAGAACCTGGGTCTCATCGGCGGCGCGCTCGCGCTGTTCTTGCTCTTCGCGAGCCAGGGCGCACAGGTGGGTCTCACGCTCACCGAGCCGCTCATCTCGATCGCGTAGCACCGCCCGTCGACAGGGGGATGGCCACCGGCCGTCCCCCTGTTGCCGTGTCCGGGCCCGCGTGCCGGCCGCGTCAGGCGGCGTGCGCGCGCAGTGCCGTGATCGCGGCGAGGAGGCGCTCGCGGAGGAGTCCGCCGCGCTCCGCGAAGTCGCGCTGGTGGTCGGCGTACTCGCGTTTGCCCGTGGGCGTCTCGATCGTGATCGCGGCGAGCCCGAACCCGCTCACGTCGTACGGCGAGGCGCGCATGTCGACGCGTCGCACCTCGACCGCGAGCTCGAACGCGTCGAGCGCAAGCTCTGAGGGCACGGCTGGTGCGAGTCGCGCCGCCCACTTGTAGAGATCCATGGTCGCGTGCAGGCAGCCGGGCTGCTCGAACTCGACCTGGGTGTTGCGCGTGGGTTGCAGCAGGTTGAGCGGCACGGCCTCGGGCGTGAAGAAGCGGAACGCGTCGATGTGCGAACACGCGATGGGGTGGGACTCGACCACGGCATCGGTGCCCGCCTGGCCCAGCCGCAGGGGGAGGGGGTGGCGCAGCTCCGCGCCCGCGCGGTACGCCATGGCCCACTCGTGCAGCCCGAAGCAGCCCAGCCGCGGCTGGCGTCCCGCCGTCGCCGTCAGCAGCCGCTCGATCCAGTCCACCGCGGCGCCTCGCGCCGCCATGAAGGCGGTCGCGTCCATCCTGGTGAGGCCGGCATCGGTCCGGTAGTACTTCCACGTCGCGTGGTCGGGGGCGTCCGCGAGGACGATGCCGGGGCCGGGATGCCAGCGCCGGAGCAGCGAGGGACGGGTCGAGTAGTAGTCGTAGAGGAAGTCCTCGATCGCGTGGGACTCGCCGCGCTCGGTGCGCTCGCGGTGACCGGCCGTGAGGGAGTCGGCGCGCGCGGCGTGCGCGGCCGCGAGGGGCTCCCACTCCGAGGAGGCAGCGACGGGGGCAGCGTTACGCATCGTCCCACCACCTCAGCACCCGCAGGGCGCGCAGCGTGATCCAGCGGCTCGGGCGCCCGTCACCGTCCTCCATGACGAAGGGCACGGCGCCGCGGTGGGTGTTCTCCAGGGGCCACGGGCCGGCCGCCGTGTGGCGAGATCGCACCAGCTCGATCGCCTCGCCGGCCCTGGGGTCGGGCTCCGCGCCCCAGTCGCGCAGGTGGTCGAGGGCACGCAGCACGTCGTAGTGCCAATAGGTCGGAAAGGACAGGCGCTGGTACGCGGGGTCGAGGATCTCGCCGGTCGAGCGGCGGCGCATGAGTCCGCGCGCGAGCAGGTACTCGTGGGCGGCGTCGATCGCCTCGGACGCGTCTAGCGGGAGCGCGCCCGCGTGGCGTCGCTGCGCCGCGAGAGCCTCGAGGGCAATCAGGGTCGAGGGGAAGCTCGAGCGGTTCGACACCTCGCGCGGCTCGCAGTTCCAGCCGCCGTCGCCGCGTCGGTCCGCGACCAGCCGCGCGGCGGGCGCGGTCATGTCCGCGCCGAAGTACGCGCCGGCGAGGATCGCTGTCGACAGCGTGCAGGCCTCGTCCTCGCCCTCGAGGAAGGGCCGGTCGCCCTCCTCCCAGCGCACCGCGTCGAAGGCGCACGAGGCCGCGCTCCGCACCGCCGTCGCGTCCGGGTCGACACCCATGTGCACCAGCAGCGTGAGCACGTGGGCGGTCGAGGTCCACGGTTGACCGTCGATGGGATCTCCACCAGGATCGCGGGAGCCCGCGGGGAACCACGCGCCGCCCGCCCACGAGCCGTCCGGCTGCTGCAGCGCGAGCAGTCGCTCTCCCCAGCCCTCGCGCGCGACGCGCGATCGCTCGGCCGCGACGTGGTCCGGATCCGCGTCGAGAAGGTCGCGCATCACCTGCCAGCGGATCGCGGGGTCGCCCTCCAGGAGCCAGTCGATCACGCTCACGCGATGCGCTCCCTCTCTGCCTGTTCGCGTGCCCGCACCGCGCGGTCGCCGGCGGCGTTCGAGGCGAGCGTGAGCACGCGCTCGAGCGGGCCCTGACCCAGCCACGTGCGCCATGCCCACGCGATCGCCAGGAGTGCGGTGCACAGCACCACGAGGGTGACGTTCGAGGGCTGGAACGCCGCCTCCGGTCCGATCGCGGCGATCACGAGCAGGTGGCCCACGTAGGCGGTGAGCGCCATCGAACCGAGCGCGGCCAGCGGCGCGAGGGCCGCGCGCGCGGCCGGCGCGACGGTCGCGAGCCAGCAGCATGCCCCGATGACGAGCACCGCGACGCCGGCGTTGTGCGCCATCTCGACGGGCGTGTACGAGTGCGGCTCGACGCTCGTCACCGGGCCCTCGCCCGCCACGGCGCGCACCAGCACCGCCGCACTCGCGACCGCGAGGCCGGCCCCCACCAGGAGCGCCTGCGTGCGCGCCTGCACGAGCGGCAGTCGGCCCACGACCACCCCGATCAGCACGTATCCGATCCACGACAGCGCCGGATAGTGCGTGCTCCACAGCCTCCCGAGCACGGGGAGGAACTCGGAGAACGTCTCCGCGAGGCGCGGCACGTACCACCAGCCGCCCGCGATGGCCCCGCCCGCGATCGCAAGCAGCGCCCACGACGGCGCTCGCAGGAGCGGCAGCGCGAGCAGCATCATAAGACCCAGATTCACGAGGATGATGTCGACCGGCGTGCCCAGCTCGGTCAGCAGCAGCCCCAGCACGACGAGAATCCCGGCGCGCGTCGCGATCCTCACCCGGGTACGAAAGGCGCCCCCGGCATCGTCTCCGCGCGCGAGCATGAGGGACATGGTGACCCCGGCGAGCACCGCGAACAGCGCGGAGGAGCGACCGTGGGTCGCGAACAGCCACGGCCAGCCCACGCCGTCGGTCGAGGCATCGTCGCCCACGTGAGCCGCGACCATGCCCAGGATCGCGAGTCCGCGCGCGACGTCGAGGCCCGCGATTCGGGACGTCACGGAGTCGGCACCCCGGCATCGTCGAGGACGCGCTCCGCCCACGCGTAGTGGGCGCCCAGGCACTCGTGCGCCACGCTGCCCAGCGACGCGTCGCCCAGCCACGCCAGGGCGCCGGGGGATCCGAGCGTGGCGTCGTCGAGCTCGCGCACCAGGGCGATCATCCGGTGGTGGGAGGTGACGAGGAGCGCGCGAATCTCCTCGTAGGTGCGGTCGTGGTGAGCACGGTGGAGGGCGTCGTTGAGGTCGCCCAGCGTGTGCCACGAGTAGCCCTCGGCGGGGAAGGCGGGCACCGCTCCGGAACGATGCTGGGTCACCCAGCCCTCGAAGAGGACGTGCCAGGCGTGGAGGTGGGCAAGGACGTCAGCGACGCGGCGACCCTGATACGCGTCGCCCAGGTCCGCGTCCCTGTGAGGATCGGTGCGGGCGAGCACGCGCGCCAGGCCGGACTCGGCCTGCGCGACGATCCGCTCGGCTTCCTGTCCCATGGCTCCCATCGTAGGGTCCTCGCTCCGCGTGTGCCGGGGCGTCGAGCCACTAGGCTGGAGGTCATGCGCATCGCCCGTTTTACGACCGGAGCAGAGCCTCGCTACGCGATTGTCGACGGGGAGGCGGGCAGTGAAGAGCTCGTGGTCCTCACCGGCGACCCGATGTACACGCCGGGCACCGTGACCGGCGAGAGGATCCCGCTCACCGACGACGTCCGCCTCCTGGCGCCCGTGATTCCGCGCTCCAAGGTGGTGTGCCTGGGCAAGAACTACGAGGCGCACGCCAAGGAGATCCCGCACCGAGGCCCCGCACCCGAGTTGCCGATCCTGTTTCTCAAGCCCAACACGACCGTGATCGGCCCCGACGACCCGATCGTGCTGCCGCACTACAGCGAGGACGTCCAGCTCGAGGCCGAGCTCGCGGTGATCATTTCCCGCGTGTGTAAGGACGTGAGCGCCGACAACGCCGAGGACTACATCTACGGCTACACGTGCGCGAACGACGTCACGGCGCGCGACATTCAGCGTCAGGAAGACCAGTGGTTCCGTGCCAAGGCCTTCGACACGTCGCTGCCGCTGGGCCCGTGGATCGAGACCGAGCTCGCTCACGACGACGTGACCATCTCCTCGCGCATCAACGGCGAGGAGGCCCAGGCCGGCCACTCGGGCGACATGATCGTCGACGTCGCCCACGCGGTCGCGATGGTCTCCGAGGTCGTGACCCTCTTGCCGGGCGACATCATCCTCACCGGCACCCCGTCCGGCGTGCGCGCCCTCCACCACGGTGACGTCGTGGAGATCGAGATCGAGGACCTGGGCGTGCTGCGCAACCCGGTCATCCGCCGGTCCTGAGCGCCCACGCCACCCCAGCATCGTCCCCCCGCTAGAGAGAAGAACATGAGCAAGGTCCGCGTCCGATTCTGCCCGTCGCCCACCGGCCTGCCCCACGTGGGCATGGTCCGTACCGCGCTGTTCAACTGGGCGTACGCGCGCCACACCGGAGGTGACCTGGTCTTCCGCATCGAGGACACCGATGCCGAGCGCGACTCTCAGGAGAGCTACGAGATGCTGCTCGACGCCATGAACTGGCTGGGCATCACGTATGACGAGGGGCCCGATATCGGCGGCCCGTACGCGCCGTACCGCCAGTCCGAGCGCCACGACCTGCACCTCGACGTGGTGCGCCGCCTGGTCGAGGGTGGCTACGCGTACGAGTCCTTCTCGACCCCCGAGGAGATCGAGGCACGCCACAAGGCGGCCGGACGCTCGCCGCAGCTGGGGTACGACGGCTTCGACCGTTCGCTCACCGAGGAGGACAAGGCCGCCTACCGCGCGGCCGGACGCCTGCCCGTGATTCGCATGCGCATGCCCGACGAGGACATCACGGTGGACGATATGATCCGCGGATCGGTGACGTTCCCCGCCGGCTCCGTGCCCGACTACGTGATCCTGCGCGCGAACGGCATCCCGCTGTACACGCTGGTCAATCCGGTCGACGACGCCCTCATGAAGATCACCCACGTGCTGCGCGGCGAGGACCTGCTGTCCTCGACCCCGCGCCAGATCGTCCTGTGGCGTGCGATGGTCGAGCTCGGGATTGCCGATGCCGTGCCGCGCTTCGCGCACATGCCGATGGTGCTGGGCGAGGGCACCAAGAAGCTCTCGAAGCGCGACCCCGAGTCGAACCTGTTTCACCACCGTGAGCGCGGCTTCCTGCCCGAGGGGCTGCTGAACTACCTGTCGCTGCTGGGCTGGAGCATCGGGCCCGACCGCGACGTGTTCACGCCGGACGAGCTGGTCGCGGCCTTCGACATCGCGGACGTCAACCCCAACCCCGCGCGCTTCGACCTCAAGAAGGCCGAGGCGATCAACGCCGAGCACATGCGCATGCTCGCCCCCGGCGACTTCGCCGCTCGCGTGGTGCCGTACCTCTACGACGCAGGACTGGTGTCCTCGCCCTCGCCGCAGTCGCTGTCCCCGCACGAGGAGCAGATCCTCGCGGAGGCGATTCCCCTGGTGCAGACGCGCATGACGCTGCTGGGGGAGGCCCCCGGCATGCTCGGGTTCCTGCTGATCGGGGACGAGGCCGTGGTGCCCGAGGAGGCCGCGCTCGCGAAGCTTCCGCCGGAGGCCGCGGAGATCCTTGACGCGTCCATTGACGTGCTGTCGGGGCTGGCCGACTTTGGGGCCGACGCGCAGCAGGAGGCCCTGCGCGCGCGCCTGGTCGACGAGATGGGCATCAAGCCGCGCTTCGCCTTTGGGCCGCTGCGGGTCGCGATCACGGGCCGTCAGGTGTCGCCGCCGCTGTTCGAGTCGATGGAGATCCTGGGTCAGGACTCCTCTCTCGCGAGGCTGAGGAAGCTGCGCGCGGCTCTGTAGGGCGGGCGGCTCCCGGGCTGAGGGAAGAGGAGAGTGCGGCTGTGATTCGCGGAGTGCTGTTCGACGTCGATGACACGCTGGTCGACACGCGTGGGGCGTTCCGTCACGCGCTCGCGACCGTCGCGGTCGACTACCTCGGCGACGTCGACCACGACGAGCTCCTGCGCGTGTGGCGCGCGGACGCGAACGGCTGGTACCGCGCGCACACCCGCGGCGAGCTGACCCACAAGGAGCAGCGTCACCGCCGCGCGAACGACCTCCACGAGCTCTTCGACGGCCCCTATCTTGACCCCGAGGCGTACGAGGCATGGGACGCCGCCTTCGAGCACTACTTCCGCGAGGGCTGGCAGGCCCACCCGGATGCGGCACCCGCGCTCGACGCTCTCGACGTCGCGGGCATCCCCTACGGTGGGCTGTCCAACGCGGCGCATGACTATCAGGTGCTCAAGCTCGCGGCGTGCGGACTTGAGCGCATGCCGATGCTCGTGGGGGTCGACGAGCTCGGCTTCGGTAAGCCCGATCCACGGGTTTTTGCGCTCGCGTGCGAGAGGCTCGGACTCCCGCCTGAGCAGGTTGCCTATGTGGGCGACGAGTTCGACGTGGACCCGCTGGCCGCGGTGGCGGCGGGGTTGGGACTTGGCGTGTGGATCGAGCGCCCTGGCGCGCACTCCCGGGACCTCGACGGCCTGTGCGGCGTGGGGGAGCCGCGCGACGGCCTGGTGCGGATCGGTTCTCTCGAGGAGCTGGCGGGGCTGCTCGCGGTACGGTGAGCCCATGGTGAGGCTCGCCGCCGCGCTCACTGCGGCATCGTTCCTGGTGGTCGGCTGTGCGGGCGAGGACAGCCGGGCCGGCTTCGGGGTGCCGCGCCAGCAGGAGGCCGGCGAGGTGCCGGGTGTTCGCGAGGAGCTGGGCGGCACCGTGGTGATCGCGACCAACGGCTGCCTCCACCTGCGGCTCGAGGACGGCTCGGAGCCCTGGATCGTGTGGCCTCCGGACGCGGAGGCGACCGACGACGGGGGAGTCCGGTGGGGCGACGCGGCCTTCGCGGATGCCACCTCCGTGACCGGCTCGGGAGCGCGGGTCGCCCTCGAGGATCTGCCTGATGGCGCCAACCCCGACAGCTACTTTGCGTCGTTCGGCGGCTTCTGTGATGCGGACGATGCCGGGGTCGTGGCGTTCGACAGCGTCGACCCGGCGGAGGGGTAGCCGGTTTGGAATGCCGCCGCGGGTCGGGTACAGTGGTACCTCGGTTCGAAAGAACCTGATGGGCTATGGTGTAACTGGCAGCACGACGGTTTCTGGTTCCGTTAGTTGAGGTTCGAATCCTTGTAGCCCAGCCGCAAGAGATCTCCACGAGAGTCTCGATGAGACAAGGGCCCGCCTGATGGCGGGCCCTTTCTCGTGTCCGGATCCGTGCGCCGATGCGCCGCCGACCCGGGTATAGCCTGGCGATGAGTCCCCCTCACACGAGGAGCGACCCATGGGCGCCATCAACCGCGAGTGGCATCGGGACCACCGGATGCCTGATCGCCCGACGGACCGCGAGCGCGGGCGCTGGCACGCCGCGCACCAGGACGCGTGTGCGTGCAGGGCCCCCAGCGAGCGGGAGCGCGACCTCATCGCGCAGTGGCGCGGGGAGTCCTCGCGCGGCGAGTAGTCACGAGCGGCTCGCGACCGCCTCGCGAGCGCTTCACCACACCGAGTCCCCGCGAATCACCACGTCCGAGCCGCCGTCCACGAACACCACCTGGCCGCACAGGTGCGTGTTGTCCTCGCTCGCGAGCCACGCGAGCAGGCGCGCGACCACGATGGGCTCGGCGAAGCCGCCCAGCGGCATCGGCACGGCCTGCGCGATCTGGGCGCGCCCCTCCTCGGTCTCGAGTAGCGGCTCGACCATGGGGGTGAGGATCACGCCGGGGGCGACCGCGTTGAGCGGGATCGACTCGCCCGCCCACTCCGGGGTCGCGGCGTGACGCCTGATCCAGCGGCAGAACGCGGCCTTCGTCGAGCCGTAGATGAGCTGGCCCAACTGCGGGTCCGCCGCGAGCTCGCCGGCGCTCGCGAGCGCCGCGTCCTCCTCCCCGTCGAGCATCGCGTCGATGAGCGCCTGATCGCCGGGGAACAGGCTCGCCATCGACGAGACGCCCACGGCGCGCGGGTCCTGCGAGTCGAGGAGCAGCGGCCGCAGGCCGGTGAGCGTCGCGACCATCCCGAAGTAGTTGACCGCGACCGTCGCGGGCGTAGGAGACGCGAGACCGGCCACCGCGATGATCGCGTCGATGCCGCCTCCCGAGCGCTCCGCGACCATGTCCACCATGAGGGCGCGATCGGCGGGGCTGGTGAGGTCGACCGTGAGGTCGGCGTCGTGGAGGTCGATTCCGATGACGGTGTGGCCCTGACTTCTCAGGAGGTCCGCGGTCGCCCTCCCGATACCCGATGCCGATCCCGTGACCACGTAGGTGCGCGCCATGGCGACCCCTCCTTGCGAGCGGAACTGCCCCTTCTTACGAACCTACGCCGATGCCCGGGCGGGCGCACGCGCGCGGCCCACCCGGGCATCGTCCGGTCCTACTCGACCTCGAGGGTGACCGCCTCGCCATCCCAACCAGCCGTCACCGCGTCGCCCTCGCCCACGTGCCCGTCCACGATCTCCTTGGCGAGCGCGTTGAGCAGGCGCGTCTGGATGAGGCGCTTGAGCGGGCGCGCGCCGAACGCGGGATCGAAGCCGTCACGGGCGAGCGCCGCGCGCAGCTCGGGCGTGACGGTGAGCGCAATCTCCTTCGCCTCCGCGAGCCGGGCGACGGTCTTGGTGAGCTCCGTGTCGACGATTCCCTCCATCGCGGCGGGGTCGATCCGGTCGAAGATCACGACGTCGTCGAGGCGGTTGAGGAACTCGGGCCTGAAGGCGCGCCGCAGTACCGCCTGCAGGTCACGCTCGAGCGCCTCGCGGTCGACCCCGTCCCACGCGAGCACCACGTCCGACCCCAGGTTCGAGGTCATCACGATGATCGTGTTGGTGAAGTTGACCGTGCGGCCGCGGCCGTCGGTGAGGCGGCCGTCGTCGAGCACCTGCAGCAGCACGTTCCACACGTCGGGGTGGGCCTTCTCGACCTCGTCGAACAGGACGATGCTGTACGGGCGCCGACGCACGGCCTCCGTGAGCTGTCCGCCCTGGTCGTAGCCCACGTAGCCGGGGGGCGAGCCGATGAGACGCGAGACCGCGTGGGACTCCATGTACTCGGACATGTCGATGCGGATCATCGCGCGCTCGTCGTCGAAGAGCTGCTCCGCGAGGGCGCGCGCGAGCTCGGTCTTGCCCACGCCCGTGGGGCCGAGGAACAGGAACGAGCCGATAGGTCGGTTCGCGTCGGAGATTCCCGCGCGGGCGCGACGGATCGCGTCTGACACGCTCGCGATCGCACGATGCTGTCCCACCACGCGCGCGTGGAGGCGGTCCTCGAGGTGGCCGAGCTTGCTGGACTCGTCCGTGAGGAGCTTCTCGACGGGCACGCCGGTCCACTTCGCGACCACGCCCGCGATGTCCTCGCCCGTGACCTCCTCGCGCAGCATGCGCTCCGCAGGGGGGATCGCCTCGAGTTCCTCGCGTGCCTGGGCGATCTGACGCTCCGCGGCGGGCATCTCGCCGTAGCGGATCCGGCCCGCCTTCTCGAGCTCGCCGTAGCGCTCCGCGCGCTCGAGCTCGCCGCGCAGCTGCTCGAGCCGCTCGGTGGCCTGCGACACGCGCACGATCAGCTCCTTCTCGCGCGCCCAGCGCAGGTTGAGGGCATCGGACTCCTCGCGGAGCCTCGCGATGTCTCGGTCGATCTCCTCGCGGCGCGCCTTGGCGTGCTCGGACTTGTCCTTGGCGACCTGCGTGCGCTCGATCTCGAGCTGCATGATGCGACGGCGCGCGCGGTCGAGCTCGATGGGCATCGAGTCGAGCTGCATCTTCAGCGCGCTCGTGGCCTCGTCGATGAGGTCGACCGCCTTGTCGGGCAGGAAGCGCTCGGTGATGTAGCGGTCGGACAGGCGCGCGGAGGCCACGATCGCCTCGTCGGTGATCTTGACGCCGTGGTGGACCTCGTACTTCTCCTGGAGCCCGCGCAGGATCGCGACGGTGTCCTCGATGCTGGGCTCGCCCACGAAGACCGGCTGGAAGCGTCGCTCGAGGGCCGAGTCGGTCTCGACGTGCTCGCGGTACTCGTTGAGCGTAGTCGCGCCGATCATGCGCAGCTTGCCGCGCGCGAGCATCGGCTTGAGGATGTTGCCCGCGTCGACCGAGCCCTCGGCCTTGCCGGCGCCCACGATCGTGTGGAGCTCGTCGACGAAGAGGATGATGCGGCCCTCGGATTCCTCGACCTCCTTGAGGATCGCCTTGAGGCGCTCCTCGAACTGGCCGCGGAAGGCCGCGCCCGCGACCAGCGAACTCATCGCGATCTCGATGACGCGACGGTCCTTGAGGGACGAGGGGACGTCGCCCGCGACGATGCGCTGGGCGAGGCCCTCGACGATCGCGGTCTTGCCCACGCCGGGCTCGCCGATGAGGACCGCGTTGTTCTTGGTGCGGCGCGTGAGCACCTGCATGACGCGACGAATCTCCTCGTCGCGACCGATCACGGGGTCGAGCGCGCCGGACTCGGCGAGGGCGGTGAAGTCCTGGCCGAACTGCTCGAGCGCGCTGGCCTGCTCCTGGGTGTCGGGGGCGTAGGGCTGAGCGGACATGAGTTCCTCCTGGTGGTGCGTGGTGCTCTCTTGCGGCTGGCTGCCTCAGACTTGAGCCGCCTACGCTCAAGTTTACGTAACGACATCCGGCGGCGCAAGTGGAGCGGGGGAGGGCGGGGGTCCGGCACCTTGTCGTGTCGAGCGGAAGTCACACCTCTCGCGACCGGTGTTCGCGATTCCCCGTTCGGTGACGATCTACGTGGCGCCAGATGTGTGACTTGCGCACGGTGGGGCGGCGTGGCCGATCGGGTGGCCGCTCCGCCAGCGCAGCCGGTGGTTGTGCAACGACGCGCCGATGCTGTAGAGTCTTATCTCGCGCCAGCCGCCCGGGAGGGTGGCCGATGCAGCTAGGGCCCCGTTGTGTAGCGGCCTAGCACGCCGCCCTCTCAAGGCGGTAGCGCGGGTTCGAATCCCGTCGGGGCTACGACATGAAACTCCTCACCGTTCGCGGCGGGGAGTTTTGTCGTAAGCGGGCGTATTCGCGACCGTGTTAGCGTCTCCCTCCATGTCTGACTGGCGCTCATTCACCGTGCAGGGCTCCGCCTCGTGACCCTCGGGCACGGGTTCGAGAGCGTCTTGGCTGCGGCACGTGCGGGCGAGCAGTGGGCCTGGAGCGAGATCTACCGGGACCTCGCGGGTCCCGTCCGCGGATACCTCGCTGGCCGCGGCTCGCCCGAGCCCGAGGATGAGGCCGCCGAGACCTTCCTTCACGTCGCAAAGGGAATCGCCTCCTTCGACGGCGACGAGTCCGCCTTCCGCTCGTGGGTGTTCTCGATCGCGCACCGGCGCATGGTCGACGCGCATCGCAAGGCGGGCCGTCGCCCCAAGGTCGTCGACACCGAGCTCACCGACCTCGCCGAGGGCGCGGACCGCGTGGCGACCCCCAGCGCGGAGGAGTCCGTGCTGGTCCGCGACGCGGCCGTGGCGACCGCAGATCTCCTGTCCGGGTTGAGCGAGGATCAGCGTCAGATCCTGCTCCTGCGAGTGGTCGGCGAGCTGTCGGTCAGGGAGACGGCGTCGGTGGTCGGGAAATCCGAGTCGGCGGTGAAGGTGGCCCAGCACCGCGCCATCACCGCGCTCCGGCGGGCCCGCGCCAAGCGCGACGCTGAGAAATCCTGACGGTCATGTAACCGATCGGCGCGGCGTGGCGATCACAGGACCATGACGAGCAACGACTTCACGCCCCGCGACCAGGAGCGGCTGCTGCGTGGCGACGCCACCGGCCCGCTGGCCGACGCGGCCCCCGCCATCGCGGCGCTCCGCGCGCTGAACGTCGCGCCGAACGACGCCGAGACGGCGCGTGCGGCGGCTGCTCTCGCAAGTGTCGCCGCGGATTCCTCGGTCCCCCTCACCGTGCCTGCGGCGGCAACCCCTTCCCCATGGCGTATGCGCGCCGCCATTGCCGGCGGTCTCGCACTCCTGGGGCTCGGCGTCGTGGGCGGAGCCGCTGCCGCGGATGACGCCGCGCCGGGTGACGCGCTGTACGGGGTCGACCGCGCCCTCGAGGACCTCGGGATCGGCGATGGCGGAGTCGACGAGCGCGTCGACGAGGCGATTGTCCTCGACGAGGCGGGCGACAGCGAGGGTGCCCTCGAGCACGTCGTCGAGGCGGTCGAGGAGGACTCCGCGTCCTCCGAGGCCCTGCTCGGCGTGGCCGAGCGCCTGCGCACCAACGGATCCGAGGCCTCGGCCGAGGTTCACGAGCGCGTGGCCGCGATGCTCGAGTGGATGGCGACCGCCGACGCCACGGGCCGCGACTTCGGCCAGGGTGTGTCGGAGCGTGCGCGCGGCCTGGTGACGGAGCCGTCGACCGAGCCGTCGCCCTCCGCCTCCGCGAGCCCGGCGCCCAGCGCGTCGCCCGAGCCCAGCGCCGACACTCAGGCGCCCGGCAAGTCCGGTACCGCGGGCAAGCCCGAGACCACGGGAAAGCCCGAGACCACGGGAAAGCCCGGCACCGCGGGCAAGCCCGAGACCGCGGGCAAGCCCAGCACCGCGGGCAAGCCCGAGACCGCAGGAAAGCCCGACACCGTCGGCAAGCCGTAGCGAACCAGCTCGACGATGCCCTGGGGGTCCGTCCCCAGGGCATCGTCGTGTCTCAGGACAGCGCCGCGACGTCCTCGACGCTCGCGAGGCGTGACCGCCACAGGGTCACAAGCGCGGGTGGCGGGGTGCCGCACGCGGGGTCCTCGGCGGGCCGTCGGGGTCGCCTGCGCGCCACCGCGTCGTAGGCGGTGTCGCGCAGGGCGCGGGGGACGATGCGCATCGCGGCGGCCGCTCGCCACGGCCAGGGGAGGCCGCGCGCGATCCGCGCCAGGGCATCGGTGCGCAGCCATCCCTGGCTGCCGTCCCACACGACGATGCTCGAGGCTGCCACGGACGGGCCGAGCCCGGCCAGACGCAGCACCTCGCGTCCGGCGTCCCCGGCCGAGCCCGCGATGAGAAACGTGCCCGTGCGATCGCGGCGCAGCAGCCACGCGACGAACCCGTTGCACAGGCCGCAGTCGCCATCGAAGACCACTACTGCACGCATGCCGCCAGCGTAACGGCGCGCGAGGAGTGCCTAGAGGCGTGCGTGAGCCCGTTCGCGGAGCTCCTGGCCCCACTGATGAGCGGCGTCCAGTTCTCCGGGCAGCAGCAACCCCGCGGGCTCCTCCGAGGTGGCGCGCAGGTGCACCGTGAAGCCGCGCGGTCCGTCGAGCAGCGTAAGCCCGTGCGCCTCGAGGGATCGGGCGATCGCCCGGGCCGCACCGCGGCCGAGCGGGCCGCGCACGCGCGTGTCGAACGCCGCGCCGAGTCGCGGCCCCGCGGGCAGCGTCTCGAGCCATGCGCGCATCGGCACGTGCGAGAGATCGGGCGCCGGCTGGTGGCCCGTCGTGGGCTTGGAGCGTGCGGACTCGCGGCTGGCCTCCGTCGGCAGGCTCATGCCGTGCACGGGTGCGCCCGCGACCAGCACCTGCGCGGACTGGACCACCGCGAGGGTGGCCTCGGAGGTCGACAGGGCCACGGCATCGTCCCCCAAGCCCGCCGCGATGGCGGTGGCGACCGCCGCCGTGTTGCCCCACAGCGACTCGTAGACCACGACTGCTCTCATGGCGCCATGGTCCGCCCCTGCGCACGCGAGCGCCAGGGACATTGGTCATGACGCCACACGGCGCGCCGGTCGAGGAGGGCCGGCGCGCCGTGTGGGTGGTGCGGGATCAGTCGGCTGCGGTCATGATCCGGTAGAGGAACGCCGAGTACGCATCGCGCGTGATCGGAGAGGCCTTGCGGAACGTGCCGTCGGCCCAGCCGGTGGAGATGCCGGCGTCGTAGAGCCAGTTGATCTCCGTGTAGAACTCGGTGTTCTCGGTGGTGACGTCCGTGAAGTGGGACATCACGGGCGCCTCGTAGCCCTCCGGCTCGAGGTAGCGGTACAGGAACGCCGCCATCGCATCACGCGTGGTCTTGCCCTGGGGTCGGAAGGTGCCGTCGGCCCAGCCGGTGGAGATGCCGGCGTCGTAGAGCCAGTTGATCTCCGTGTAGAACTCGGTGTTCTCGGGCGTGATGTCGGTGAAGTGCGACGTCTCCGGCGCGACGTACCCCTCGGGGTCCGCGAGCCGGTACATAAACGCCGCGACCGCGTCGCGCGTGATGGGGGAGAAGGGCCGGAACGTGCCGTCATCGAAGCCGGTCGTCATACCGTTCTGCCACATCCAGCGGATCGCCTCATAGTGCTCGAGGCCCTCGTGGACGTCCGAGAACGGCGGGTTGCCGATCCTGTCCGCCTGGTCGAGGTCGGCCACGAAGGACGCCACCCAGCTGAGTGCAGAGTTCCAGTTGACCGTGATCTCGTTGGTCGACCACGACTGGATGTGGTCGACGTAGCACCACTGCGGCGCACAGTCCTGATCCGGATAGAGCGCAGCGAACGTGGGGTCCCACGTACTCGTCGTGGTGTTGGGGCCACCCGCCACCGAGCCCGCCGGCGGGTGCGGCAGGTCGCCGTTGAGCTGCGCCGAGAACCACCGTGAGTGCTGGTTCTCCGAGTAGACCTCGCCGTATCCGGTCACGTAGGACTGGTTGAGGGCGTTGCGGCCCAGCAGGTAGTCCATGGACTCGACCACCGCGTCCGCGTAGGCGCGCTCGCCCGTGAGGTCGAAGGCCGTCGCGAGCACCACCTGGTTGTTGAGGACCTGGCTGTTGGAGCCCCACTCGAACGCGTCGTCCGGGAGGGCGAGGCCGAACTCCTGCTCCTCCTGCACCGCGAGGATCGCGTCCGCGCCGTCGATGACCTGGGCGACGATCGCGTCGCGGTCGGCAAGGTCGTTCGGCACTGTCGCCAGGTTCATCTTGGCGATCGCGTCGAGCGCATCCCAGCTGAACGCCGTGGTGGGGAACGAGTCCGCCGTGTGAATCGGCGAGTCGGCGAGGAAGTCGGCGAACTCCTGCTCTCCCGTGGTGAGGAAGAGCTCGGCCGCGGCCCAGTAGAACTCGTCGGTGACGTCGTCATCGTCGTACGGCCCGCCGCCGTCGGCGCCGTCCGCCGCGGGGGCGTACAGCGCGGGCGTGCCGAGCGCCGCCTCCCACGTCGACCGGGCCGCCTCAAGGAGGTCCGCGGCAAAGTCGGGGTCGTAGGCCTCGAAGAGGCGCGCGCCCTGGGCCGCGGTGGCTGCCACGTTGAGCGTGGCGGCCGTCGAGGGGCGGTGGAGCTCGCGCACCTGGGAATCCGCGGCGGGCATGAGCGGCAGGCCCGTCCAGCCATCGTCGTGGATCTTGTGGTGCACCATGCCCGCGTACTGCTCGCCGTCCGGCACCTGCATCGCGAGCATGAACTCGAGCTCCCAGCGGGCCTCGTCGAGGACGTCGGGGACGCCGTTCGAGGACTCGGGGACATCGAGCGTGCCGTCGGCGAGGGCGTCCGTCGCCGCGCCGGGCGCGGTGAGCGAGCGCTCGTAGGTGCCCAGCAACTGCGCGGTCGCGATGCCGCCGTTGACCACGTACTTGCCGTGGTCCCCGGCGTCGTACCAGCCGCCCACCACGTCGAGCGTGTAGTCGCACGTCCACGGTTCGCCGTAGACCGCCTGCGAGTCGGTGACGTTCTGGCACGGCACGTCGAGGTCGCCCTTGTTTGCCACGCCGTCGGCGGGGGAGGACACATGGCCCGCCTCGCGGGCATAGTCCTCGCCCACGATCGCGCCGTCGATCTCGATGCCCGACCGTGCGAGGTAGAAGTAGTTGAGCGAGTCGTACCTGAGCTGCTGGTAGGCCTCGGTGCCGATCTCGAACTCGTACGACGTCTCGCCGTCCGCGGCGAGAGTGTAGGTGCCGGGATCGGTGACGTCGGAGAAGTCGATGAGGTGAACGTTGACGCCGGCCGAGGCGTCAACACCCTGCACGGTGGTCATCGACTCGGCGACCACGGTCGCCCCGTCGAGGAGTTGCCATGCGACCGGTTCGGAGGCCTCGGTCACCAGCGTGGCCTGCTTGGGGCCGCCCGTGAGGTAGCCCACCTGGTTGACGCGCACGCGCGGTCCCGTGTCGGGGCTGTACTCCTCGACCGCTCCGCCACCGATCAGCGAGGCCTCGTCGAGGCAGAACGTCCACGGCGAGGCTGATCCGCCCACCTGGAACGCGACCTGCAGGTTCGGCAGTTCGGGGCTCGACGGCGTGGGCTCGTCGAGCGTGAAGCTCGCCGAGTAGGTGCCGTCCGGCGCGGTCTGGATGAGCTCGCCGTACGTGCCGTACGGGGCGCCGTTGTCGCCCACGATCGCGCGCACCGGCCCCGCCCCGCTGCCCGTGAAGGACAGCGTGTAGGGGCCCGCGGGGAGCACGTACTGGCCCGTCTCGGGGTCAAGGTTGCCCACGTCGTTGTAGCCGACGATCACGTCCCACGGGTTGGTCGTGCCGCCGGGGATGTCGAGGCACCACACGCCGTCGACCAGCGTGCTCGACGTGACGTTCGACGTCCACCAGGGCGCGGTCTCCGTTGCGAAGTCCGTGTTGGAGAGGTACTCCGTGCCGGCAGGGACCAGCGAGACGTCGTCGAGGCAGAAGGTTGCGCCGGCGTTGCCGCCCACCTGGAAGGCGAGCTGAGGGCTCGACGTCTCGCCCGTGATCGTGACCGTCTCGACCACCGTGGCCGGGTCGGGCGTGACCGTGGTGGCCGACGTCCAGTACTGCGCGTAGGGCTCGGCGCCCTGGCCGACCACGGCGGTGACGGCCCCATCGCCGCTCGCCGTGTAGGTCAGCGTGTACTCGCCGGGGGCGAGCTCCGTGAAGTTCTGTCCGACGGCGGCGTCCCACGGGTTCTCCGCGCTCGCGGGCACCTCCCCGCAGAAGCGTCCGTCGTCGGTCGTCGTCGCAGCGAAGCCGTACGCGAACCAGCCGGTCTCGCCGTCGTCAAAGCCGCCATTCGTGACATCGGCCGCCGCCGGGGTCGCCCCCGCGACCACCAGAAGTGCGACCATCGCGCTCCGAGAGAGCGCTCTCTTGAGTTGCCCCACCATTCCTCCTTGTTGCGCCATTGCATCAGGGGTGTGCCCGGGCCGGGACCGGCCGCTGGGTGAGCGCAACGTAACACGAAACGTTTCGTGCGTGTCAAGACCTGGGGGGACGATGCTGTGGCCGGGTGAAGGTGCCCGGCCACAGCGAGTTACGCGATTGCGGCGCGCCTCGCGATCGCGAAGCGCTACGCGATCACGGTGCGCTGAAGCACCTCGGTGAGCTGGCGCGCGGCGTCGACCACCGCGCCGGCGTGGACCGCGCCGGGGGAGGAGGTGAGTCGCTCCGCGGGTCCGGAGATGGATACCGCGGCGATCACGGTGCCCGCGGCCCCCCATACGGGCGCCGAGACCGACGCGACCCCCGGCTCACGCTCGCCGGCGCTCTCGGCGAAGCCGTTCGCGCGCACCTTGTCGAGCTCGGCGGCCGTGAAGCGGGCGCGCGCGAGCCCGCGGTGCATGCGCTCGGGCTCCGCCCATGCCAGCAGCACCTTCGCGGCGGAGCCGGCGGTCATGGTCATCGTGGTGCCCACGGGGATCGAGTCGCGCAGTCCGACGGGACGGTCGGCCGCGGCGAT
This sequence comes from Demequina sediminis, assembly GCF_039545075.1. Taxonomy (NCBI): domain Bacteria; kingdom Bacillati; phylum Actinomycetota; class Actinomycetes; order Micrococcales; family Demequinaceae; genus Demequina; species Demequina sediminis. The sequence goes on from NZ_BAABRR010000013.1 coordinate 31,410, forward strand.
GCAGATGCGCTCGTCGCCGTGCGGCCGGTACAGCTGCGAGGACTCGCCCGTGCGGTCGCGCAGGACGGTCAGGACGGGCTGCGCCGCGGAGACCAGGCGGTCCTCGTTGACGGACGCGGCCAGCTGAGCGAAGCGGCGTCCCAGCACGAAGGCGCCCGTCGAGTCGCGCCCCACGAGGTGGTGGTGCTCAAGGGCAAGGGCGAGGCGGTGCACGGTGGGGCGGGCGAGGTGGGTCGAGGCCACGAGCTCCGCGAGGGTGGCCGGTCCCTGCTCCAGCGCACCCAGGATCGCTGCCGCCTTGTCAATGACGCCGACTCCGCTATGATTGTCCACAGAGCGATACTAGCGTCTCAAATCCTGAGATGTCGAGAGGTGAAGGAGAGCCCCATGGGAACCACCCTGGCCGAGAAGCTGTGGGAAGACCACCTGGTCCGCAAGGGTGAGGACGGCGCGCCCGACCTCATCTACATCGACCTCCACATGTGCCACGAGGTCACCAGCCCGCAGGCGTTCGAGGGGCTGCGCCTTGCCGGCCGCCCCGTGCGCCGCCCGGACCTCACCATCGCGACCGAGGACCACAACACCCCCACGCTCGACATCGACCTGCCGATCGCCGACGAGACCTCGCGCAAGCAGGTCGACAAGCTGCGCGAGAACACCCGCGAGTTTGGCGTCCGCATCCACTCGCTGGGCGACGCCGACCAGGGCATCGTGCACGTGGTCGGCCCGCAGCTGGGCCTCACCATGCCGGGCATGACGGTCGTGTGCGGCGACTCCCACACCTCGACCCACGGCGCGTTCGGCTCGCTGGCCTTCGGCATCGGCACCTCGGAGGTCGAGCACGTGCTCGCCACCCAGACCCTGCCTCTCAAGCCGTTCAAGACCATGGCGATCAACGTCAACGGCACGCTGCCCAAGGGCACCACCGCGAAGGACATCATCCTCGCGATCATCGCCAAGATCGGCACCGGCGGCGGACAGGGCTACGTGCTCGAGTACCGCGGCGACGCGATCCGCGCGCTCTCGATGGAGGCGCGCATGACCATCTGCAACATGTCGATCGAGGCGGGCGCGCGCGCCGGCATCATCGCCCCCGACGACACGACGTTCGAGTACGTCAAGGGCCGTCCCCACGCCCCCGAGGGCCAGGATTGGGACGATGCCGTGGCCTACTGGCGCACGCTGGTCACCGATGCTGACGCCCAGTTCGACGCCGAGGTCGACCTCGACGCCTCCGACCTCGAGCCGTTCATCACGTGGGGCACCAACCCGGGACAGGGCCTGCCGCTGAGCGCGACCGTGCCGAACCCCGAGGACTTCGCGGACGAGGCCGAGCGCGAGGCGGCCGCCAACGCGCTCGAGTACATGGGGCTGACGCCCGGCACTCCGTTCCGCGAGATCGCCGTGGACACGGTCTTCCTTGGCTCGTGCACCAACGGCCGCATCGAGGACCTGCGTGCCGCCGCCGCGATCATCAAGGGCCGCGAGAAGGCGCCGAACACGCGCATGCTCGTCGTCCCCGGCTCGGCGCGCGTGCGCCTCCAGGCCGAGGCCGAGGGCCTGGACCAGATCTTCAAGGACTTCGGTGCGGAGTGGCGCAATGCCGGCTGCTCGATGTGCCTGGGCATGAACCCCGACCAGCTGCGCCCGCAGGAGCGTTCGGCGTCCACCTCGAACCGCAACTTCGAGGGTCGCCAGGGCAAGGGCGGCCGCACTCACCTCGTGTCGCCCCTGGTCGCCGCCGCGACCGCGGTGCGTGGCACGCTGTCCAGCCCCGACGACCTGGTCGACGCCCCCGCGGCGCTCGCGTAAGGAGACACCGAGATGGAGAAGTTCACCACCCACACCGGAATCGGCGTCCCGCTGCGCCGCTCCAACGTCGACACGGACCAGATCATCCCCGCCGTGTACCTCAAGCGCATCACGCGCACCGGCTTCGAGGACGCGCTGTTCGCCGCGTGGAAGGGCGACGCCGACTTCGTGCTCAACCAGCCCGCGTACACGCACGGCAGCGTGCTGGTCGCCGGGCCCGACTTCGGCACCGGATCGTCTCGCGAGCACGCCGTCTGGGCGCTCAAGGACTACGGCTTCAAGGTCGTCATCGCGTCGCGCTTCGCGGACATCTTCCGCGGCAACTCGGGCAAGCAGGGACTGCTCGCCGCCGTCGTGAGCCAGGAGAACGTCGAGCTGCTGTGGAAGCTGCTCGAGACGGAGCCCGGCAAGGAGATCACGGTGTCGCTCGAGGATCGCACGGTGACGTGCGGCGAGCTCACCGTGCCGTTCGAGATTGACGACTACGTGCGCTGGCGCCTCATGGAGGGTCTCGACGACATCGGCCTGACCCTGCAGCACGAGGCCGACATCACGGCCTTCGAGGCCAAGCGAGCCGCGTGGCGTCCGCGCACGCTGCCCGCGAAGCACCTCCCGAGCGTGGAGATCGAGGCCGCCCGCGCGGCCGACATGCCGTCCTGACCTGAGACCGGTCAACAGATGGCCGGGGAGACACATGGCATAGTCGGGCCATGAGCTCCCCGGCCATTGCTGTCCCCGCCGTGCCCGCACTGAGGGCGGACGCGCACACCGTCCTGCGCGTGGTCGCCGCGGTCCTGGTGACCGGCGCCGCCGTGCTGCTGTTCGCGGTCCACGTCCGGCCGCTCGGCTACGTGCCGTTGATCGTTGGCGTCGTGCTTGCGGCGGCCGTGGACCGCAGGCTCGCGCGCGACCTGGGACTCATCGCGCTGGGGCAGGTGATCATCTCGACCATCTCCCTCAAGGCGGACCTCTCGGACGCCGGCATGGCCCGCTTCACGGTCGCGCTCTCGCTCGCCGTGCTGGTGCCGTGGGCGATCTCCCACCACGTGTTCGGCGACCGGGCCATCACGTTCCCCGTGGCCACGGGGCGGCGCTGGACGCGCACGATGTGGCTGTACCTCGCGATCGTGGTCGCGGTGGGCTACCTGCTGTTGCCCTGGTACTTCATCTCGAGCGGGGTGTACACGAACTGGCCCGACCTCGATTCCGACGGCGAGATCGCGCGGCTGTTCGTGGGCGTCAACGCGGTGGGACTGTGGGACGAGCTCTTCTTCATCTGCGTGGTCTTCGCCCTGCTGCGCGCCCACTTCCCGGTGTGGCTTGCCAACGTGCTGCAGGCGATCGTGTTCGTCAGCTTCCTGTGGGAGCTGGGCTACCGCGCGTGGGGGCCCGCGCTGACGATCCCGTTCGCGCTCGTGCAGGGGTGGATCTTCGCGCGTACCAAGTCGCTGCCGTACGTGGTCACGGTCCACCTGCTCTTCGACGCCGTGGTCTTCGCGGTGCTGGTCCATGCTCATCAGCCCGAGCTCTTCGACATCTTCATCACGGCGCCCTGAGGGTCGTCGGCATCGTGAATCAACCCGCCGCCTCGAGCGAGCACGTCGCCCGTGCCGTGTCGCTGGCGGGGGAACGGCCGCGCGTCGTGATCGGGATCGCGGGCGTTCCCGGCGCGGGCAAGTCGACATACGCGCGCGCACTGGTGTCGGCCGTGATCGATCGCGGCGTGCCCGCCGCGTATCTGCCGATGGACGGCTTTCACCTGCCTGCGGCCGAGCTCGCACGGCGTGGACTCGCGGGCCGCAAGGGCGCCCCCGAGACCTTCGATGCCGCGGCCTACGTGGGACTGCTCCGGAGCGTGCGCGACGTCCGAGCGGCGGGCCGTGACATCCTCGCGCCCGACTACGACCGCGACCTCCACGACGTGGTGCCGGACCGCCTGGTGATCCCCGCGGGCACTCGGGTCGTGGTGACGGAGGGCAACTACCTGGCGTGGGGTGCCGGCGGCTGGGAGGGTGTGAGGCCCCTGCTCGACGCCCTGTGGTGGCTCGACGTGCCGTGGGAGGTCGCGAGGGCGCGGCTCATCGAGCGCCGCGTGACGACGGGACGATCCCGCGAGGACGCGGTCGCGTGGGTCGACTCGGTGGATGAGGCCAACGCGCGGATCGTGCAGGCCGCGCGAGCCGCCGCGGCGCCCTAGCCGTTCTCCTTCTCAAGCCACGCGCGCGTGCCGAAGCTCCCCAGCGACCGCGCGACCACCGCGGAGGCGAACGCGATGTCCTCCGCCAGCCGGGCATCGTCCCTTCCCAGGGACGCGATGCGCCACGCGAGCGCGCCATGGAAGAAGTCGCCGGCCCCGAGGGTGTCCCGCACGGGCGAGACGGGCGGGATCGCCACCGACCCGTCGGCAGTCCTCGTGCGGTACAGGACCGGCCGGGAGCCTCGCGTGATGACGGCGGCGCTGGCGCCGAGTCCGAGGACGTGGTCGACGACGCGGTCGGGAGAGCCCGCGGTGCCGGGAGGCGCGTAGTCGTCGGAGACCACCGCGATGTCGCACGCCGCCACCATCGCGTCGGTGTGGGGCTTGTGGCTGCCCGCGTCGAGGATGACGGGGACGCCCGCGGCACGTGCCCTGGCGGCGATCGGCAGCGACACCGACGGGAAGTAGCCGTCGATCAGCACCGCGGACACGCCGTCCAAGGACGCCTCATGCGTCGGCTCGAGCGCGCCAGCCGTCGCCACGCCCGTGGGCGACACGACCGCGCGATCGCCGGTCGCGCGCGTGATCATGATCGACGCGGTGATCGGCGGGCCGTCGTAGGAGGCCGCCGCGACGATCTCGACCCCGCAGCGCTCGAGGTCCGCCCGCAGGGGAGCGGCGAGCGGGTGCTCGGGCAGCGCGGTCGCCAGCGTCGCGGCTCCGCCGCAGTGGGCGAACGCGACCGCGGCATTCGCGGCGGGGCCGCCCGCGCACACCGTGAAGTCCAGCGCGGCGACCTTCTGGTTGGGCGAGGGAAGCGCCTCCACGAGTTGGACGATGTCGAGCGTCGCGAGGCCGGCGAACAGGGCGGACGTGGTCACGTCGTCACTGTAGCCAGGACGATGCGCGGGCGCCGGTGCGGTCGTGGCGCCGCCCATGGGGGAAGATAGAGCCCATGACCGATTCCATCCGGGTCACCGGCGGGCGCCCCCTCACGGGCGAGATCACCGTCCGCGGTGCGAAGAACTTTGTGTCCAAGGCGATGGTTGCCGCGCTGCTGGGCTCCTCGGCGTCCACCCTGCGCAACGTGCCCGACATCCGAGACGTCAACGTCGTGTCCTCCCTGCTCCGCCTCCACGGCGTCGAGGTCGACTACGACGTCGAGGCGGGTGTCCTCGCCATGGACACCTCGAGCCTCGTGCGCGCGGATGCCGCACAGATCGCGGCGCATGCGGGCTCGTCCCGCATCCCGATCCTGCTGTGTGGCCCCCTGCTGCACCGCCTGGGCGAGGCCGTCATCCCCGACCTCGGCGGTTGCCGGATCGGTGACCGGCCGATCGACTTCCACCTCGAGATCCTCAAGAAGTTCGGGGCCGAGGTCACGCAGATGGAGGACGGCCTCTACCTCACCGCGCCACACGGGCTTAAGGGCATCAAGCACAAGCTCACCTACCCCTCGGTGGGCGCGACCGAGCAACTGCTCCTCACCGCCGTCATGGCCGAGGGCATCACTCACCTCGAGGGCGCGGCCGTCGAGCCCGAGATCAAGGACCTCATCGACACGCTCCAGAAGATGGGCGCGATCATCTCGGTCGACACCGACCGCTCGATCACGATCGAGGGCGTGAAGCGCCTCCACGGCTACGACCACTACGCGCTCACGGACCGCATCGAGGTGGGCTCGTGGGCCTCCGCCGCGCTGGCGACCAAGGGCGACATCTTCGTTCACGGCGCGCAGCAGCGCACCATGGGCATGTTCCTCAACGTGTTCCGCAAGGTCGGCGGCGAGTTCGAGGTGGTTCGCGACGGCATTCGCTTCTATCACCCGGGCGGCGACCTCCACTCGATCGCGCTGCAGACGGACGTGCACCCCGGCTTCATGACCGACTGGCAGCAGCCTCTCGTGGTCGCGTTGACGCAGGCCAAGGGCCTGAGCATCGTCCACGAGACGGTCTACGAGCAGCGGTTCGGCTTCACGCACGCGCTGTGCCAGATGGGTGCCCAGGTTCAGCTGTTCCGCGAGTGCCTGGGCGACCGTGCCTGCAGGTTCGGCGACCGCAACTTCAAGCACTCCGCGGTGATCTCGGGTCCCACGCCGCTCAAGGCGGCCGACATCGAGGTGCCCGATCTTCGCGGCGGCTTCTCCCACCTCATCGCCGCGCTCGCGGCGGAGGGTACGTCCACGGTGCGCGGCATCGGGATCATCGACCGCGGATACGAGAACTTCCGAGGCAAGCTGTCCGCGCTCGGCGCCGAGGTCGTCTAAGCCCGTGCCGACGCAGCCCACCCGCTTCTATCGCGGCGGCGCGAGGTTCCTGCAGGGACTCGTGACCGCGTGCACGCGCAAGGACTGGCATGGTGCGGAGCACCTGCCCTCCGACACCGGCTTCATCGCGGTGTCGAACCACATGACCTACGCGGATCCGATCACGCTCGCGCACTTCCTCTACAACAACGGACACCCGCCGCGGTTCCTCGCGAAGTCAAGCCTCTTCGAGGCGCCCGTGATCGGCCCGATCCTGCGCGGTTTCGACCAAATCCCCGTCTATCGAGGCACGTCCCGCGCCGCCGAGGCCGTCGAGGCAGGCGTCGAGGTGCTGCGCCGCGGCGACATGATCGCGATGTTCCCCGAGGGCACCCTCACCCGCGACCCCGACCTGTGGCCGATGGTCGCGCGTACCGGCGTGGCGCGAATGGCGCTCAGCACCGGCGTGCCCGTCATCCCCGTCGCGCAATGGGGCGCACAGCGCCTCCTTCCGCGCTACGGCAAGCTCCTGCGCCCCATCCCGCGCAAGACCATCACGGTGGTGGCCGGCCCGCCAGTCGACCTCGACGACCTCCGCGGCGGCGAGCTCGACACCGCGACCCTGCGGGTCGCGACGGACCGCATCATGGCTACGCTGACCTCCATGGTCGCCGAGATCCGTGGGGAGACGCCTCCCGCGACGCCGTTCGACATGCGCGGCAAGCGCGACGGACGCGGGGGAGCGCGATGACCCGGGCCGCGGTGCTCGGCTCGGGCGCGTGGGGCACGACGTTTGCGGCGGTGTTGGCCGATGCCGGAACGCAGGTGACGTTGTGGGGTCGCGACGAGGCCGTCGTGCGGTCGATCCGCGACGAGCGCCGCCACGAGGCGTCGATTCCCGGCGTCGAGTTGTCCGCGGGGATTCACGCGACCACCGATGTCGAGGAGGCCCTCGCGGGAGCCGACCTCGTGGCCATCGCGCTGCCCGCGCAGCACGTGAGGGGCATCATCGCTCCGTTCGCGTCGCTCGTGCCCGACGGCGCCGTCGCGGTGTCGCTCATGAAGGGTGTCGAGCTCGGGACGCACGCGCGCATGTCGAGCGTCATCTCGGACGCCTGGGCCCTTGGCGCCGATCGCGTCGCCGTGGTGTCCGGGCCCAACCTCGCGCGCGAGATCGCCCAACACCAGCCCACGGCGACCGTCGTGGCATCGTCCAACCGGGAGGCCGCCGAACTCGTGGCCGCCGCGACGGCATCGTCCTATTTCAGGCCGTACACGAATGACGACGTGGTGGGCGTGGAGCTGTGTGGCGCGTACAAGAACGTCATCGCGGTGGGCGTGGGGATCGCCGATGGCCTCGGTTTCGGTCACAACACCACCGCGACGGTCATCACGCGTGGCCTCGCGGAGATCACGCGGCTGGGCCTCGCGCTCGGCTCGCGGCCCGAGACCTTCTCGGGGCTGGCGGGCATGGGTGACCTGATCGCGACGTGCGCGTCGCCGCTGTCGCGCAACCACACGCTCGGCGCCCATATCGGTCGAGGCGCCTCGCTCGAGGAGGCGATCGCGCTCACGCGCGGCACCGCCGAGGGCGTCAAGACGTCCCAGTCGATCCGCGAACTGGCGGCGTCGGCTAGCGTCGAGGTGCCGATCTGCGACGGCGTGGTGACCATCCTCGAGGGCGGCGCGCCGCGCGAGTCGGTGGTCGAGGCGCTGTTGTCCCGGCCGCGCAAGGCGGAGGTCGACTGATGGCGGCATCGACGGCGCGGCCCACGGTGGCGGTGGTCTTCGGCGGTCGGTCCTCCGAGCATGGCGTGTCGTGCGTGACCGCGGGCGGAGTGCTCGGCGCGATCGACCGCGACACGTGGGACGTGGTCGCGGTGGGGATCACGCGCGAGGGCCGCTGGACGCCGGTGTCCTCCGACCCCGCGCAGTGGCGCATCATCGACGGACGGATGCCCGAGGTACTCGCGACCGACGAGGCCGTGGTCACGCCGCGGGCGGCCGGTTCGGGGCAGTGGACCGTGGTGACCGATGCCGGTCAGACTCGCGACTTCGCCCACGTCGACGTGGTATTTCCCCTGCTCCACGGGCCGTGGGGCGAGGATGGCACGATCCAGGGCGCGCTCGAACTCACCGACACGAGATACGTCGGGTCCGGCGTGCTCGCCTCCGCCGCGGGCATGGACAAGGTCTTCATGAAGACGGTGTTCCGTGGCGCGGGCCTGCCCGTGACGCCCGATGTCGTGGTCACCCCCACGGTGGGCGTGAGCGAGCAGCGCGAGCAGATCGAGGCTCTAGGGCTTCCCGTCTTCGTCAAGCCGGCCCGCGCCGGATCCTCGATGGGAATCTCGAAGGTGTCCGACTGGGCGGCCCTCGATGCGGCCGTCGCGGACGCCCAGAAGCACGATCCGAAGGTGCTCATCGAGGCGGCGGTGGTGGGCCGCGAGATCGAGACCGCGGTGCTTGCGACGCCCGACGGGCTGCTGACGTCCCCCGCGGGCGAGATCATCACGGGCGGCGATCACGACTTCTACGACTTCGAGGCCAAGTATCTCGACGAGGCCGCGGTCACGCTGCTGTGCCCCACGGAGCTCGAGCCCGCCGTGGCGGCGACCGTCGCGGACTATGCGCGCCGCGCCTTCCGCGCGATCGACGCCGAGTCGCTCGCCCGCGTCGACGTGTTCGTGACGGACACCGGCGATGTGGTGGTCAACGAGATCAACACGATGCCGGGCTTCACTCCCACGTCGATGTATCCGCGCATGGCGGCGGCCGCGGGCATCTCGTATCCGGCGCTCGTGGAGACGCTGCTCACGGTCGCGCTCGAGCGGCCGGTGGGGCTGCGCTAGCCGTACCCGGTCGGCTAGCGGCAGGCGAGTCCGTTGAGCGGGGCGCGCCCCGCGGCGGCGGAGACCTCGGCAAGCACGTCGCCGAGCGCCTCCTGCGCGCGCACCTTGGGCACCTCAAGCTCCACCGCGGGCGAGCGTCCGAACGTCACCGCGCGCCACGCATCGTCCTCCTCGAGCACGAGCCAGTCGACGGTGTCTCCCGACGTCTCGACCGCGATACACGTCTCCGTGGTGGGTCCGGGGGGCTCGACGCCGCACCGCATGACGAGCGCGTTGTCCTCGCCCCACGCGCTCGTGGCCTGCGAGGACGTGGCCCTCATGTCGAGGCCGCCCACGACCTCGGGCACCGCGAGCATGACGCGCGCACAGTCGGGATCGGCCGCGTAGGGGGCGGCATCGACCACGAGCGGCGAGGCGCAGCCCGCAAGGGGAGCCGCGAGGGCGGCCAGCACCAGGGCGGCGGACGTGCGATTCACGCGATTCAGACTAGCCGTGCGCCGGCCCGCGTCGGAACGTCAGTGCGTGCCGTCGACGACTGCCTGGTCGCGCCCCGCGCGCTTGGCCCGGTACATCGCGGCGTCCGCGCGGCGTAGCGCCTGCGCGAGGTCGTCGGTCTCGGCGACGATCGCGATGCCATAGCTCACCGTGGTCGAGGGGATGCTGGCGGCCTTCGCGAGGCGAGCGTACGCCTCGCTCACGCGCTCGACGCGGGCGCGCGCCTCCTCGGGTTCCGAGGTGGGCAGGAGCAGCGCAAACTCCTCGCCGCCCATGCGGCCCACAATCTCGTCACCCGTGAGCGTCTGCTGGCAGGCGGAGGCAAACGTCGCCAGCGCCGCATCGCCCGCCGCGTGGCCGTGGGTGTCGTTGATCGCCTTGAAGTGGTCGAGGTCGGCAAACACGATTGCATGGCGTGCGCCCGAGCTTGCGAGGCGGGCCGTGGCACGGGCCTTGAACTCGCCGCGGTTGAGCAGGCCGGTGAGGGAGTCGCGGGTCGCGCGCATGCGCAGCTGGTGAGTGCTCTCGACCGCGCTGAGGTCGGTCATGGTGAACGTGACGATCACGAGCGCGACGATCAGCGCGAGCGTGGTCGGCACGGAGCCGACGAACGTCTGGAAGGTCTCGTGCGTGGGGCCGAACGCCATGTACATCGCGAAGCGGAACGCGTAGAAGACCGTCAGGCCCGACACGGTCATAGCGAGCATCGTGATGGCTCGCGTGCCCAAGGGGGACTCGCCCATGTCGCGGTGCTCCCCGCGGAGTTTCCAGAGGTCGCGGCCGGTTGCGGCGAACAGCAGCACCATCGCGAGGAGCGTCGCCCAGCCGCCCGCCCAGATGTTGGTCGCGGGGCGGTCCGCGATCGAGGCGAGGAAGACTCCCGCGGCGGGCACCACGAGCGGCCAGACGCCGAGCGTGCGGCCACCGAGGGCGCGCGCGGCGCCCCACGTGCACGCGGCGCTGACGGTACCCACGGCGTTGGCGAGGGGGTTGGCGATCAACTGCGCGTCGGTGCCGTTGAAGAGGTAGAGCATGGTGGCCGCGGCGGTGGCCACGAGCGACAGGCACCACCACATGGAGTACCGCGAGCGCGTCCGCCGGTGCACGCCGGCGTACGAAAGCAGCAACAGGCTCACGGCGACAGCGGCGAGCGCGACGCGAAGGGTGAGCGGATCCACGGGCTGAGCCTAATGGTGCGCCACGACTGAACGGGAGAGCAGTGTGCCGAGCGTCACAGTGGCGCCCGGTAACGTCTCGGTGTGACCGTTCGCACCCCCTTGCCGCATCGTCGCGCGTTCTCGCTCGCGTGGCCCGCGATCCTGGGCAACATCACGGTGCCCTTGGTGGGTCTCGTGGACACCGCGATGCTCGGCCACTTCTCCAACGCCACGCACCTGGGGGCGGTCGCGTTGGGGTCGACGGTGCTGAGCGCCGTGATGTGGCTCGTGAGCTTCCTGCGCACCGGCACCACGTCGCTGGTGGGCAGGGCGCTGGGCTCGGGAAGGGACGATGCCGCGGTCACCCACGCTCAACGCGCGGCCCTTCTTGCGGTCGCGATCGGCGGGGGAGCGCTGCTCCTGCAGTGGATCGCGGTGCCCGCACTGATGTCCGTCCTCGCGCCGGCGGGCGACGTGAGGGACCTTGCGATCCAGTACGCGTGGATCCGCATGGCCTCCGTGCCGGCCGCGCTCGTGACGCTGGTGATCTCGGGGTGGTTCGTGGGCGCCGGCGACACGCGACGGCCGCTCGTGATTGTCGCGACTGTCAACGTGGTCAACCTGGTGCTCGACGTGGCCTTCGTGGGGGGACTGGGGTGGAACTCCGCGGGGGCCGCGGCGGCGACCGTGATCGCCGAGTGGCTGGGTCTTGCGGTCGCCGTGACGCTCTGGTGGCGGGCGGCTCGACCTGCCACGCGGGCCGCGGTGCGGCGCTGGCGCGGCCGCGGGCTGCGCACCGGCTGGCGGCGTCTGGCCGCGATGAACACGGACCTCTTCCTGCGCACCGCCACGTTGTATGCGGTGTTGACGTTCGTGACCGCCTACGGGGCCCGCTTGGGACCGGACATCCTTGCGGCCAATGCGATCCTCATGCAGCTCATGCTGCTCGCCAGCTATGGGCAGGACGGCTACGCGCATGCGGCGGAGTCGATGGTCGCGCGCGAGGTGGGACGGCGTGACGTTCCGGCGTTCCGCCGCGCGGTCGCGGCCTCCGCGTTGCCCGCCGTCGCGATCGGCGGGGTCTTCACGATCGCGTACCTGCTCGCCTCGGGGCCCTTCCTCGCGGTCCTCACGTCCTTGCCGGAGGTCACCGCCGCGGCGCAGGAGCACATCGGATGGGTCGTGTGGCTGCCGCTCGCGTCCTCGGCGGCGTACCTGTTCGACGGCGTCTTCCTGGGGGCGGGTCGCACGCGCGAGATGCTCGTGACCATGCTCGCCGCGGCGCTGCTGGTCTTCGTGCCCGCTTTGCTCGCGGGTCTCGCGTGGGTCGACGACGGCCGCAACCACGACCTCTGGCGGGCGTTCCTGCTCTTCAACGTCGCGCGGGGCGTCTTCATGGGCATCGCCTACGTGCGGATCTCGCGGGCCGGGCGCTGGCTCGACCGGGCGCACGCGTAGGACCCGCTCCGTGCGGGTCCGCTCCGTGTGGGCCTGCTCTTCCGCACGTCACACATCTGACGCCGGGTAATTCGGAATCCCCGTGTGCGCGCGTTCCACGTGGCTCCAGATGTGTGACTTGCGAACGGGGGGGGTACGTGGTGCGAACAGAGGCGGGGTGGCGCGGCGGGCGCGCGCCCTGCATCGTCCATGTCAAGAACTCTTGACACGATGTCAAGCGAGGCATACCTTGAGCAAGTCAACAATCTTTGACACCGGAGGGGACATGAGCTTCGAGCTGAGAGGCCAGGTGGCGTACGGGTTCGCCGCGCTGGTCACGACGGCGGTCTACGTGGCGTGGCTGGCGATCCAGCTCGACTCGACCCCCGCCGCGGACGTCGACTACACCAGCGCGCTCTTCCGCGCGATCGTCGCCTCGATCGTGATCCACGCGATTGGCAGGTCGATCGTGCGCGGTCGCGGCCCGCGCGCGGAGCTCACCGACCAGCGCGACAAGGAGATCGGCCGCCGCGCGGACGCCCTCGCCTTCTACGCGTTCTCGATCTTCGCGCTCGGGCCCATGGTCCTCGCGATCCGGGAGGCGGACGCCTTCTGGATCGCCAACGCGCTCTTCCTCGCGTACGCGCTCGCCGCCGTCTTCGGCGTCGGCGCACGCGTGGTGCTCGACCGCAGGGGGCTGTGATGTCCTTCGAGGAGCGCAATCGGGCGATCGGCCTGGGGCTCGGCATCGCGGCCTTCGTCGCGTACTGGGTGGTCATCGCGGTACGCGCGGCTGGCGACGACCTTCCCTTCACGCAGGTCGCGTGGCAGGGGCCGATGCTCGCCGCGCTGGTCGTGGGCGGCGCCATCTACGGGGCGGTCTACGGGACGATGCGCTGGCGCGCCCGCGGCACCCGCGTCGCCGACGAACGCGACACCCACATCGCGCTGATGTCGGAGACCGCAGGGGGCCAGCTGACCGGCCTGGCCGTGCTCGTGACGCTCATCATGATGGCGCTCGACGCGGACCCCTTCTGGAGCGCCCACGTGCTCTTCGTCGGCTCGTTCCTCGGCTCCGTCTCCTCCGCAGTTGTGTCGCTCTCCGCGTACCGAGGAGACCTCTCATGACCATGACCGAACGCATGGTGTGGGCGAGCCTCGTGGTGTTCCCGCTCGTGGGAATCGTCTACTTCGCAGTCATCGTGGCGCGCGCCCTGGACGCGCCGGTCGCCGAGGTCAGCTGGGTCGCGCCGATGCTGTGGGCGTGGGGCGCGATCATCGTCTTCATCGTCGCGGGCACCATCGCCTCGGCGATCGCCACCGGCGTGCGTGCCGAGGTCGCCGGCGAGACGCCCGAGTGGGAGGACGGCGACGTCCGCGACAAGCAGATCGAGCTCCTCGGCAATGCGCGCGGCTACACGCTCGCCGGACTGGGATCGGCCGCCGCCGCGGTGCTCGCGATGCTCGACGCCGATCCCTTCTGGATCGCTCACGCCCTGTTCCTGTCCGGACTCATCACTGGGGTGATCGTCGCCGCCACCAAGCTCCGCGCGTACCGCAGGGGCTTCTGATGGGACGCTCGACCCGCGTGACGAACGCGATCCGCGCGCTGCGCTTCGCGCACGGCGAGATGACCCAGGCGGACCTCGCCGAGAGGATTGGCGTGACCCGCCAGACCGTCATCGCGATCGAACAGGGACGGTACTCGCCGTCACTCGAGATGGCCTTCCAGATCGCGCGGGCGTTCAACGTCCCGCTCGATGACGTCTTCCAGTACCCCGAGGAGGAGCAGGCCTAGCGCCGCCCTTCACCGCACGCTCGGGCCGCGCCGCGGCCCCGGCGCAGCACACCTTCATGACGGCCGCGGCACGCGGCTCTACTCGACGCGCCCTCGCGCACCCCAGGAGTCCACCATGTCCACCCTTCGTACGGCCCGGCTCACGGGTCTCGCCTACCTCGCCCTCGAACTCGCTGTCGTCATCGCTCAGGCGCTCGCGGCGATCGGCTTCCTCGGGCTGTGGCGGCGCGACGCGCCCGTCGCCGGGGCCGCGATCGCCGGATTCGGACTGATGAACGCCGCCGCGATCATGGGATCCGCGGCCGCGCTCGCGACGGCGACGGCCGTGTCCGCCGACCCGACGCTCGCCCCCGCGGGCGACGCCGCCGCCACCGCTCAGCTCTTGTTCGAGGTCAGTGACCACGCCTGGGGTGTCGGCGCCGTGTTCTTCGGGCTGTGGCTGATCCCCATGGGCGTCGCGGGCCTCGCGTCGCGCCGCCTGCCGCGACTGCTCGGCTGGCTCCTGGTCGCGGGAGGCCTCGGGTACGTCGCCTCGGCCCTCGTGGGCTACGGATGGGCCGATGCCCCCGTCGCCCTGGTCGACGGCCTGTCCCTGGTCGCGACCGTCGGCGAACTGTGGATGGTCGGCTACCTCCTCACGGTCGGGCTGCGCCCGCCGCGCGACGCCGTGGCGGACATCCCCGCCGACTCTGCCAGGGCATCGTCCCTCCCCACCCCTTCCGTCACTCACGAAACGAGCGCATCATGACCACCGTGTCCACGACCACCATGACCGCCGCGGTCCACCGCGTGTACGGAGAGCCCGACATCGTCGAGATCTCCGAGGTCCCCGTCCCCGTGCCGGGCCCGCGCGAGGTGCTGATTCGCGTCGAGGCCGCGGCCCTCAACCCCGCCGACCTCTTCAAGCTCCGCGGTCGGCCCTGGGTGTTGCGCATGAGTGGCGGGCTACGGCGCCCGCGCCACGGCGTGATCGGGACCGATGCCGCGGGCATCGTGGTCGCGGTCGGCGAGGCGGTGACGGGGGTCCGTCGCGGTGACCGCGTCTTTGGCGAGACGCGAGGGTCGCTCGCGCAGCACGCCGTGGCGTCGTGCGAGCGCGTGACGAGGCTGCCCGACGCCGTCGCCGCGGAGGACGGCGCAGCGGTGGTGATGGCGGGACTCGCCGCGCTGCACGGCCTGCGCGCGGCGGGTCTCGCGCCCGGCCAGCGGGTGCTCATCAACGGAGCGGCCGGGGGAATCGGCCACCTGGCGCTGCAGCTCGCGACCGCGGCCGGCGCCGAGGTGACGGCGGTGTGCTCGGCGGCCAATGCCGACTGGGTCGCGGACCTGGGCGCTGCGCGCGTGGTCGACTACACGCGGGAGTCGATCCTCGACCTCGACGAGCGCTTCGACCTGGTCTTCGACAACGTGGGCAATCATCGGATGCGCGAGGTGATGCGCCTCCTGACCCCTGGCGGGGTCCTGTTGCCCAACTCGGGCGAGCCCGGCCCGGACGGAGGCCCGCTCGCGCGCGTGGCCAAGGCCGCGTGGGTCAACCTCGTGGTGCGCGGCGTGCGCGTGCTGACCTACTACTCGTCGCCGCGGCGAGAGGACCTCGAGCGGCTCGCCGCGATGCTGGCCGACGGCACGCTGCGGCCCCACGTGGATCGCGTGTGGGCGCTGCGCGAGGCGGAGGCGGCACTCGCACGCGTGGCCTCGCGTCACGCCGCAGGCAAGGTGGTGGTGGCGCCATGAGGGCCGTGACCTACACGCGCTACGGCGGGCCCGAGGGGCATTCGATGAGCGAGCTGCCGGACCCGGCACCCGGACCGGGTCAGGTGCGCGTGCGGGTGCGCGCCGCGGGACTCAATCCGTACGACTGGCATCTCTACCGTGCGGATCCGTGGATCGCGCGCAGCGCGGTCGGGTGGCGCGGCCCGGGACGGCGCGTCTTGGGTGCCGACGTCGCGGGGGTGGTCGATGCCCTGGGAGCGGGCGTCGACTCCTTCCAGGTGGGCGATGCGGTCTACGGAGAGATCGGCTTCGGGTCATGCGGCGAGGCCGCGGTCGCGGACGCGTCGCGCCTCGCGCTCAAGCCGCGGTCGCTCACCTTCACCGAGGCCGCCGCCGTGCCGATGGGCGCGCTCACCGCGCTCCATGGCCTCGAGAAGGCGCGCGTGCCGGCCGGCGCGAGCGTGCTGGTGCTGGGCGCCTCGGGAGGCGTGGGGCACTTCGCCGTGCAGATCGCGAAGGCGCTCGGGGCGGGACGCGTGGTGGCCGTGTGTGCGGATCGCAACGCGGACTGGGTGGCTGGCCTCGGCGCCGACCGCGTGATCGCGTACGACCGCGAGGACGTGCGCGATTGCGGCGAACGCTTCGACGTGGTGTTCGACACGGTCGCGACGCTGCCGCTGCGACGGCTCGCGCCCCTGATCGCGTCGGACGGCGTGTTTGCCCCGGCGGGTGCCCTCAAGGGAAGCCGCCTCCTCGGGCCGGCGGGGCCGATGTTCGCGGCCGCGGCGGCCGGTCCGTGGCTGCGCAGGCGCGTGGCGCTCGTCGCCGCGAGGCCCGAGGGGGCCTCTCTTGAGCGGATCGCGGCGTGGATCGACCGGGGCGAGGTGCGCCCGCATCTCGGGGCGGTGTACCCGCTCGAGGAGCACATGAGCGCGTGCATCCACCTCGAGACCCAGCGCGTCGGCGGCAAGGTCGTGCTCGAGGTCGGGTAGCGGCGTGCGGCCGGGCGTCCGCGCCTGGCCGGGCACCCGCCCCGCCACCCCTACGCTGGTGCGCATGGCGAGCATTGGCGAGATGGGGGAGGACGCGCTCATCGCGGCATTCGTCCCGCGGCTACCCGTGAGCGACGCGGAGGTGTTGGGCCCCGGCGACGATGCCGCGGTGCTGGCGATCGACGGGGACCTGGTGGTCTCCTCGGACGTCCTCATCCAGGACAGGCACTTCCGGCTCGACTGGTCGAGCCCCGAGGACGTCGGATGGCGCGCGGCGATGCAGAACCTCGCGGACATCGACGCGATGGGCGCGGTCCCCACCGCGCTGCAGGTGACGCTCGCGGCGCCGCCCACCCTCGACGCGGACTGGGTGCTGCGCTTCGCCGACGGACTGCGTGAGGCGTGCGAGCCGCACGGCGTGGGCGTCGTGGGCGGCGACCTGTCCGGCGCGAGGGAGATCGCGATCTCCGTCACCGTGCTGGGCGAGACGCACGGCACGCAGCCCATCACACGGGCCGATGCCCTGCCCGGCCAGGTCGTGGCGGTCTCCGGGCCGCTCGGGGCGGCCGCGGCGGGCTACGTCCAACTCACCGAGGGCAGGCGCATCGACGAGGAGAGCATCGGCCTGTTCCTGCGCCCGCGCCCCCGGATCGGCGCGGGACTCGAGGCCGCGCTGCACGGCGCCACGGCGCTCATGGACATCTCCGACGGACTGGTGCGGGACGCGGGTCGCATCGCGCGAGCCTCGGAGGTGGGAATCGCGCTGCGGTCGGATGACGTCCCCGTGCACGAGGGGGCGCGGTTTGCGGCGATCGAGTTGCTGGTCGACCCGCGCCCGTGGGCCCTCACCGGGGGAGAGGACCACCACATGCTGGCCGTGTTCCCCCGCGAGGCGGCCGTGCCGGCGGGATGGACCGTGGTGGGTGAGACCACCGACGCCTTCTCGGGCGTGCGGGTCGATGGCGAGACGCCTGTCGACCATGGCTGGGACCACTTCGGCGGATAGCCCGCGGGTCAACCCCGGACCCGCGGCGGACAGCAAAACGGACGCCCCGATGGGACGTCCGTTTTGGGAGAGGCGGCGATCAGCCGCGCCGGTGCACGCCGGCGCGCGCATCCATCAGATGGCGCGCTGAACCTTGCCGGCCTTGAGGCACGAGGTGCACACGTTGAGGCGCTTGGGGGTACCCGCGACCACGGCGCGCACGCGCTGGATGTTGGGGTTCCAGCGACGCTTGGTGCGGCGGTGGGAGTGCGAGATGCTGTGACCGAAGGACGGTCCCTTGGCGCAGACGTCGCAGGTGGCAGCCACGATAGTTCTCCTCGTTAATGGCGCAGGTCGAAGGGTCGACCCGCAAAGCTTGGGGGCCCGGATGATCGGGCAACCGCACTAGCGTAACCGACGACCAGCCCGGGCGGCAAACCCGTGGGGTGCTCGACGCGGCGCGCGGCCCGCCGGTGTCGGCGTGTCGTGCCACGATAGTACGCGGGCGCATCCCCACGCCCCCGACCGGAGGTGACCCGTGAGCGAAGCGCACACCCTGCGCCGCTGGCTGGGCTCCGGACTCGACGCGGTGCATCGTTCCCGCGGCCGCCTCGACGCGATCAACGTGTTCCCCGTCGCGGACTCCGACACCGGCACCAACGTCTATCTCACGCTGCAGGAGGGCAACCGCGCAATCGCGCGCCTGCCCGCCGACGCGACCCATCGCGACGTCGCCGCCGCGTTCGCGCGCGGCGTGCTCGTGGGAGCGCGCGGCAACTCCGGCGTGATCGTGAGCCAGTACCTCAGCGCCCTCTTGCGCGTCATGGACGAGCGTGGAGGCATCGAGTCCGTCGACGCGCACGCCATCGCGCAGTCGCTCGCAGTCGCGGCCGAGGCAGCCTACGGTGCGGTGAGCACGCCGGTGGAGGGCACGATCCTCTCCGTCGCGAGGGCGGCGGCCGCCGCCGCGACCGACGTCTCGGCCGCGCGAGGCGGACGCGCGGAGGTGATCGTGGCGGCGGTCGACGGCGCGCGCGAGGCGCTCGTGCGCACCACGGAGCAGCTTCCGAGCGCGCGCGATGCGGGCGTGGTCGATGCGGGTGCCGCCGCCCTGGTGCTCCAGCTCGAGCGGCTCGCCGAGGCGATCGCGGGCCCCGACGCCCTCGCGGACCACCCCGAGGTGGCGTGGGAGCTTCCGGGCAGGCGTCACCGTGTGGTGCAGCCGGGCCATCCCGGCCATGGCGCCGAGCACGGCGGGGCCTACGAGGTCATGTTCGTGGTCGAGAAGGAGGAGGCCGGACGCGCGGCGATCGCTCGCGCGCTCGGCGCGCTGGGCGACTCCGTCACCGTCACGGCGGGAGTGGGTCTGCTCCACGCCCATGTCCACACGGATCATCCCGCGCGAGCGGTCGCGGTGGCCGCCGGCGCTACCGCGCGGCAGATCGTGGTGCGTTCGATCGCGATGAGCATCGTCCACGACCGCACCGCGACCGGAGTGGTCGCGCTCACGACGTGCGCGGGGCTCGCCGAGCCGCTGGCTGACGCCGGCGCCGTGGTGCTCGTGGTTCCCGATCCCGGCGCGCTGCACCGCCGCGACCTCTCTCGCGCGGTGCGCGACGCCTCGGGAGCGGAGGCGATCGTGGTCGCGGGCGACCCCGCCCTGCTTGCGGTGGCCCGCGCCCTCGAGGCGAAGCGCGGCAAGCCGCATCTGGTGGTGCTCGACGCCGCCCACGAGGCGCATGTGGTGGCCGCCGTCGCGGCATCGGCGCTCGCCACCCCCGGCGAGGAGGTGGCGGACCTGATGGCCGCCGCCGTCGCCGCCACCGCGGTGGGGGAGAGCACGGGCGACGCTCTCGACGAGGACCTCGACCGGCTGGTTGACTCCCGCACCGAAGTCGTCACCCTCATCCTCGCGCGCGGCGTCGACGACTCGGTGGCGCAGTCGGTGAGCGCCTCGATCGAGGCGCGCGCTCCCGGCGCGGAGGTCGCGGTCTACGAGGGTGGTCACGAGTGGCCGCCCATCCTCATCGGTGTCGAGGCCACTCCTCGATGACCGGTCGACTCGACGAGCCGCTCGCGAAGGTGCTGGGCGCCCGCGCCGCGGGGTCGCTGGAGAAGCTGGGGCTGGTGACGGTCGGGGACCTGCTGCGCCATTACCCGCGCCGCTATGGCGCGCCGGGGGAGTTCACGCGGCTCGCCGAGCTCACCCCGGGCGAGCACGTCACCGTCATGGCGGAGGTGCGCACCGCGACCGTTCGTCAGATGCGCTCTCGTGGTGGCGCGATGCTCGAGGCGGTGGTGACGGACGGCACGGACACCCTGCAACTGACCTTCTTCGCCAAGCGCGCGGGCGTGCTGCGCATGCACGAGGACAAGCTGCGGCCCGGGCGTCGCGGACTGTTCACCGGCACCGTGGGCGACTACCGCGGCCGGCGCCAGCTCACCCACCCCGACTACCTCATCGTCGGTGTCGACGCCGCGGACGAGGACGCCGCGATGGCGGAGGCTTCCCGGCCTATTCCGCTGTACCCGGCCGCGGCATCGGTCCCCACCTGGAGGATCGGCAGGGCCGTGCGCGCGGTGCTCGATCCCCTCACCGAGGCGGACGTTCCCGACCCCCTGCCGCTCGACCTGCGCGAGCGTCGCGGATTTCCGACCCTGCTCGAGGCTCTCCGCCTGGTGCACGTCCCCGAGGCCGTGGGCGACCACCGGCGTGGGCGCGCCCGATTGCGTTTCGAGGAGGCGCTCGTCCTGCAGACGGCGCTCGCGCGCAGGCGCGCCGATCACGAGGCGCTCGCCGCGACCCCGCGGCCGCCTCGCAGCGGTGGGCTGGTCGCGGCCCTCGACGCGAGGCTGCCGTACGACCTCACCGCGGGCCAACGGGAGGTGGGCGAGGCCCTCGCAGCCGACCTTGCGCGGTCGACGCCGATGCTCCGCCTCCTGCAGGGCGACGTGGGCGCGGGCAAGACCGTCGTGGCGCTGCGCGCGATGCTCCAGGTGGTCGACGCGGGGGGCCAGGCCGCGTTGCTTGCCCCCACCGAGGTGCTCGCGGCGCAGCACGCGCGGTCCCTGCGCGCGCTGATGGGTCCGCTCGCGGACGGCGGCATGCTGACCGCCGCCGACGACGCGACGCGGATCGTGCTCCTCACCGGCTCACAGGGATCGCGCGAGAGGCGCGCCGCGCTCGCGGAGGCAGCCTCGGGGGCGGCGGGCATCGTGGTGGGCACCCACGCCCTGCTGAGCGAGACCGTGCAGTTCGCCGACCTCGGCCTCGTGGTGGTCGACGAGCAGCACCGCTTTGGCGTCGAGCAGCGCGACGCCCTGCGCGAGCGGGGCACCCGCGTCCCCCACACTCTCGTCATGACGGCCACCCCGATTCCGCGCACGGTGGCGATGACCGTCTTCGGGGACCTCGAAACCTCGGTGCTGAGCGACCGCCCCGCCGGCCGCCAGGACACCGTGACCCACCTCGTGCCGGCGGGAAACGCGGCGTGGATCGAGCGGATCTGGACGCGCGTGCGTGAGGAGGTCGAGCGCGGCGGGCGTGCCTACGTCGTGTGCCCGCGCATCGATGGCGACGACGCCGAGCCAGAGGAGGAGACCCCTCTCGACGCGGAGGTGGCGGCGGACGATGCCGCGGGCGAGCAGCCGTCCCGGCCGCCGCTGGCGGCGGTGGTCGAGGTGGCAGCGGCACTGCGCGAGACGCCCGCGCTCGCGGGGATCGGGATCGGCGTGATGCATGGCCGGCTGTCCTCCGACGAGAAGGACGCCGCGATGGCCCGCTTCGCCTCGGGCGAGGCACCCGTGCTCGTGTCGACCACGGTGATCGAGGTGGGCGTGGATGTGCCCGAGGCCACGGCGATGGTGATCCTGGACGCTCAGCACTTCGGGATCTCTCAGCTCCATCAGCTGCGCGGTCGCGTGGGGCGCGGTAGCGAGCCCAGCATCTGCCTGCTCGTGTCGCATGCCGAGGAGGGCACGCTCGCGCACGAGCGCCTGAGCGCTCTCGCCGCGACCACCGACGGGTTCGTGCTCGCCGAGCGTGATCTCGAGCTGCGTCGCGAGGGAGACGTGCTGGGCGCGGCGCAGTCGGGTGGCCGCAACTCGCTGCGCCTGTTGCGCGTGGTGAAGGACGCCGCCGTGATCGAGCAGGCACGCGAGGAGGCCGTCGCGCTCGTGGCGGCCGATCCCACGCTCGCGACGCACCCCGAGCTCGCCGCGGCGATCGCCGACATGCTCGATCCGGAGCGCGAGAAGTACCTCGAGCGCGGTTAGTGGGTGCGGACCGCGCGCCCTGACAGGAACGTAGCGTGAGCGTTCCCCATCGACCGCCGAGGCGCCTCGTTGAGGAGTCGAGAGTGCGTGCACGAGTCCCGGTTGTGAGCGTTTACAGTTTTGCGCATGCCCGAAGTCATCAACTCCGATCGTCAGCTCGCGGTCCTGCGTGATCTCGCCCAGCGCGAGCTCGCGGGAGGGATCCTGCCGTTCTGGGAGGCACACGCCTTCGCCGAGGACGGCAGCCTGCGCGGGGGAGTCTCGGGCGGGCTCGACTACCTCGACCACTTGCCGCGCCACTCGGTGCTCGCGGCGAGGATCCTGTGGACGTTCGCGGCGGCCGCGGAGGCCGTGCCCACGCACCGCGAGCGACACCTCTCGACCGCGCGCCGGGCGCTCGACGTCCTCACGGGCCCAATGTGGGACGTGCAGCACGGTGGCGTGTACTGGTCGCTCGACGCGTCGGGCGCCGTCGTGGACGACCGCAAGCAGGTCTATGCCCAGGCCTTCGCCGTCTACGCGCTCGCGTGCTGGGCGCGGGTGACGGGGGACGACTCCGCTCTCGAGCGCGCGCTGTGGCTCGCCGCGGCAGTGGATGCGAGCGCCCGCGACCGCGAGTACGGCGGCTACATCGAGGCCCTCGCGCGCGACTGGACCCCCACCGACCGGATGGCTTTGTCGGAGGTTGACCCCGACGTGCCCAAGTCGATGAACACGAACCTTCACGTTCTCGAGGCGCTCACGGAGCTGCTGCGTGCGTCCTCGTCGCCCACTGTCGCTGAGTCGCTCGAGACGCTGCTGCGCACCGTGCTCGACAGCGTGATGCAGGCCGCGCCCTTCCCTCACTGCGCGCTGTACTTCGACGAGAGCTGGGACAGCCGCTCGGACGGCGTCTCGTACGGCCACGACATCGAGGGGTCCTGGCTGCTGTGGGATGCGTGGGAGGCGCTCGCGGCGTGGGGCCTCGACGATGCCGATCTCGAGTGGCGCACGCGCGAGGCGGCGCTGGATCTCGCCGAGGCGGTGCGTCACCGCGGCGTGGCCGCCGACGGCGCGGTGCTGTACGCGGGCACTCATGCGGGGCCTACGGACCTCGACCGCCACTGGTGGCCGCAGGCCGAGGGCGTCGTGGGATGGCTCAACGCCTTCCAGCTGGCGGGCCGGGCCGAGGACCGTGCCGCGGCGCTGCGCGCGTGGGACTACATCGAGCGCCACGTGATCGATCGCGAGGGGGGAGAGTGGTTTGCGCGCCTGGACGCGAGCAACACGCCCCGGTCTGATGGCGGCGGAGACGTCAAGATGGGTCCATGGAAGTGCCCGTATCACAACGCACGCGCATGCTTGGAGGTGCTGCGTCGCGTCGCGCCGTGACCCGTAGGCTGGTCCGGTGACGAGGATCATCGCGGGCCGCTGGGGCGGCCGCCGGCTCGCCGTGCCGCCGCGCGGCACCCGTCCCACGACGGACCGCGTGCGCGAGGCCGTCTTCAGCCGCCTCGATCACGGGGACTTCCTGCGCGGCGCTCGCGTGCTCGACCTGTTCGCCGGCTCGGGTGCGCTGGGGCTCGAGGCGCTCAGCCGCGGCGCCGCCCATGCCACGCTGGTCGAGGCCGACTCTCGCGCGGCCTCGGTGCTGCGCGCCAATGCGCGCGACCTGGGCGCGGGCGACGCGGTGCGGATCGCCAAGGAGCGCGTGCGGGCCTTCCTCTCGCGGGACGGCTCGCCGTACGACATCATCCTGCTCGACCCGCCCTACGACATCGCACGCGACGAGCTCGCGGCGGTGCTCGCGGAGGCGGCGCCGCACCTCGCGCAGGGAGGCGTGATGGTGCTCGAGTGGTCCTCACGCGCGGGGTCCGCACCCTGGCCGGATGCGCTCGCGCAGACCGCCTCGAAGGCCTATGGCGAGACCGCGATCCATTACGCCGAGCCGCGGGGTGACGCACCTCACGCCGAGTTGGAGGGCACGGCGCACGGCGGTAGCGTCGAGGCATGACCACAGCCGTCTTTCCTGGCACCTTTGACCCCGTGACGTGGGGTCACGTCGACATCGCGACACGAGCGCGATCGATGTTCTCGCGGGTGGTGATTGCGGTCGCACACAACTCGACCAAGACCCCCCTGCTCGACCTCGACACCCGCGTGGAGCTCGCGCGGCGCGCGGTCGCCCCGATCGAGGGGGTCGAGGTGGTCGCGGTCGACGGGCTGCTCGTGGACTTCTGCAAGGGAATCGGCGCGGGCGTGATCGTCAAGGGGCTGCGCGGCGGCGCCGACTACGACTACGAGCGCCCCATGGCGCTCATGAACCGCTCGCTGACGGGGATCGAGACGGTCTTCATCACGGGCGACAACGCGCTGAGTCACGTCGCGTCCTCGCTCGTGAGGGACGTGGCGCGCCACGGCGGATCGATTGGGCGCTACGTCCCGGACGGCGTGGTTGACGCCGTGCGCGCGGCCCTCGCCGCCGAGCGCGGCTGAGTTTCCCCCGCTGCGCGCGTAGCGACATTCACCGTCCCATGGGAGGCACGGACTTCGCAGAAGCGACCGTCAGTGTCCCATTGCGGGGTTGAGGCTGGGATTCGAGGGGGTTGAGGCGGGATTCGAGGGGCCTGCGGCGGGATTCGAGGGGGCGGGGGCTCGGGCAGGGAACGAGCGCCGGGCCGAGAAGCGCTCGAGGTTGAGCCGAGCACCCCGCATCGCGTACAGTGGTGCGCTGGCCCTGCCGAACAGGCGCGGGCCGAGGTCCCCGCGGACCGGATCACTCAGGAGGCGCGTGTGGCTCACACTTCACGCCCTGCACCCTCGCCGTACACCTTCTCTCTCCGAGACATGGTGCGGCGCCCAGGGGCGCAGCGAATCGTCTCCGAGGTGTTCCCGGCCCCCGCGGTCCTCGGCACCGAGTTGATCGGCGTGCCCGAAGGCGCGGAGGTGAGGCTCGAGCTGAGCCTCGAATCCGTGCAGGAGGGCATCTGGGTCTCCGGAACCGTCAGTGGGACGGCGATCGGGGAATGCGGACGATGCCTCGACGAGGTGCGGCTCGAAGTAGCCGCCCCCGTCCAGGGACTGTTCGAGTACTCCGACTCGCGCACCGCTGTCGAGGACGAAGACTCGGAGGACGTCTTCCAGTTCGACGGTGAACACCTGGAACTGGAGGGCGTGGTGCGAGACGCGGTGGTGACGAGCCTCCCGTTCACGCCCCTGTGTGGACCGGATTGCCCCGGGCTGTGCGACCAATGCGGCGCGCGACTCGCGGATGATCCCGACCACACGCACGAGGTGCTGGACCCGAGGTGGGCCGCATTGCAAAGTTTGACCGACGAGAAAGAGAGTTAGCCGTGGCTGTTCCCAAGCGCAAGATGTCGCGCAGCAACACGCGTGCACGTCGCTCGCAGTGGAAGACGACCGCTGCCAACCTCAGCGCGTGCCCCCAGTGCAAGGCTGAGAAGCTCCAGCACACCGCGTGCCCGTCGTGCGGCGCCTACAACGGTCGTCAGTACGTCGAGGCTCTGCGCACCGAGCACGGCGCCTGAGCGTCGCACGCCCTGCGGCGTGACGCGAGCAGATGAGTATTCCAGGGCAGCAGTCAGCTGACGCCCTGATCAGCAGGTTGGGTGTCCCCGTGGACCCCGACCTGCTGATTCTCGCGCTCACGCACCGTTCGTTCGCATACGAGGCCGGTGGCCTGCCCACCAACGAGCGCCTCGAGTTCCTGGGCGACTCCGTCCTCGGAATCGTCGTCACGGACAAGCTGTACCACGCGCACCCCGACCTGCCCGAGGGCGAGCTCGCAAAGATGCGGGCCGCATGCGTGTCTCAACGCTCCCTCGCGAAGGTCGCGCGCGACATCGAGTTGGGCCCGTGCATCCTCCTGGGCAAGGGGGAGCGCACCACCGGCGGTCGCGACAAGGAATCGATCCTGTGCGACGCTCTCGAGGCCATCTTCGGCGCCGTCTACCTCACCCACGGCATGGACGTCGCCCGCGACGTGATCCTGCGCCTCGTGGGCCCCAGCCTCGAGGCGGCGGCCCTTTCGGGCGTCGCCCTCGACTGGAAGACGTCGCTTCAGGAGGCCTGCGCCGAGCGCGGACTGGGAAGCCCGGTGTACTCGGTCGTGGGCGAGGGCCCCGACCACGCGCGGTCCTTCACCGCGACGGTGCTCATCGCGGGAGAGCCGCGCGGCACCGGCACCGGCTCCGCCAAGAAGCACGCCGAGCAGGACGCCGCCGCGGAGGCCTACGCCGCGATCACGTCCGACGCGTAGGACACCCCGGTGCCCGAACTCCCCGAGGTCGAGACGGTCCGTCGCGGCCTCTCCACGCTCGTCACCGGCGCGCGCATCGACGCCGTCGAGGTTCGCCGCGACTCGTGCGTGCGCCTGCTGCCGGGCGGCGCCGCGGAGTTCGCCGCCGAGCTCACCGGCCTGCGCCTGTCGCGGCTTGCGCGCCGCGGCAAGTTCCTGTGGGCCGAGGTCGCGCCCCGCGCGGGGGACGATGCCCCGGTCCTCGCGCTGTCGGCTCACCTGGGGATGTCGGGACAGTTTCGCGTGCACGATGCCGCGGTGGCTGGCGTGCCCGATCCGCACCCGCATTGCCGCGCGCGCCTGGGCCTGGGCGACCCCGACCTCACGCTCGACTTTCTCGACCAGCGCACGTTCGGCTACCTCCACGTCGAGCCGCTGGTGCCGACCCCCGATGGAGGCCCCGGGGGCGAGGGCACCCCGCTGCCGCTCGTGCCGGCGTCCGTCGCGCACATCGGCCGCGACGCGCTCGATCCCGCGCTCGACCTGGCCGCCGCCAGCCGCGCGCTGCGCAGGGGCACGCGAGGCATCAAGCAGGTGCTGCTCGACCAGACGGTCGTGAGCGGGATCGGGAACATCTACGCCGACGAGGCGCTGTGGCGCGCCCGCGTCCATCCCGAGCGTCCCGCGCACGCCCTCACGGCATCGTCCGCCCGCGCGCTCCTGGTGGCCACTCAGGACGTGATGCGCGACGCGCTCGACCAGGGCGGCACCAGTTTTGATGCGCTCTACGTCAACGTCAACGGCGAGTCCGGCTACTTCTCACGGGCTCTCGAGGCGTACGGCAGGGCGGGGGAGCCGTGCTCGCGGTGCGGTGCACCGCTGACCCGCGCGAGCATCGGCGGCCGGTCGACGCACTGGTGTGCGCGGTGTCAGCGCAGGTGGAGCGCGCGTCGCGCGAATCCTGGGTCCTAGGTCCGGAGTACCATTCCCGTTATGTCTGACATCACGGTGCTGGTGCTCGACGACCACGAGGTCGTGCGACGCGGAATCTGCGACATCCTCGAGCGGGCGGACGGCATCGCCGTCGTCGCCGAGGCGTCCACGGTCGCGCAGGCGGTGCGCCGCGCCGAGGCCGTGCGGCCGCAGGTGATCCTGTCCGACCTTCGCCTTCCCGACGGCACCGGACTCGACGTCATCCACCACGTGCGCGCGAAGCTGCCCGACACCCACATCGTCGTGCTCACGAGCTACGACGACGACGAGGCGAAGGCCGCGGCGCGCAACGCCGGTGCCGACCTGTTCCTCGCGAAGACCGCCGGTTCCGCCGAGGTCCTGCAGGCCGTCCGCGACGCCGCGAGCGGCCGCGAGCACGGCCAGCACATCGCCGTCCACGAGGACGACGTCGTGGCCCGCCTCACGCCCATGGAGCGCCGCGTGCTCGACCTCGTCGGCGCGGGGCTGTCGAACCGCGAGATCGCCGAGAAGCTGGGGATCGCGGAGAAGACCGTGAAGAACCACGTGACGAGCGTGCTGGCGAAGATGGGGCTTCAGCGTCGCACCCAGGTGGTCGCGTGGGCGACCGCCAGGCGCGCGCAGTCGTTCCGGGGTTAGCCCGCCGCCTCGACGTTCCACTCGGCGACCGTGCCGGGACGGTGCGCTCCCGGCCGGAAGGGCGCGAGCGTGAACGTGCCGTTGCGACGCAGCGCGCGGTTGGCGAGGTTGGACGTGCCGGAGTGGCGGCTCGTCGCGCCGGCGGGGCCGATTCCGTCGTCGGCCACCGACACCACGATGCGGCCGCCCGAGCCGCGAATCGCCATGTTGACCGCGGTCGCCTTGGAGTGACGCGCCACGTTCGACAGCATCTCGCGCACGACCGCCACGACGTCGTCGGACAGCGACGGGTCGCCCGCGATCGCGTGCGAGACCTCGGCCCAGTCGACCTGGACGCGCGGGGCGAAGCCCATCGAGTCGGTCGCCATGACAATCTCGCGGCGGATGCGCTCCGACAGCGGCTCGGACGTGCGCTGACCCGCGAGAGAGCTCATGACGCCGCGCACCTCGCGCTGCGCGCGCTTGACGTGCTCGAGCGTGCGCAGCATCCTCTCGCGCAGGTGGATGTCGACATCCTCGGCGATCGACTCGATCTGCATCGCGGTCGCGAAGAGCTCCTGGGACACGAAGTCGTGGAGGTCGTCGGCGAGCCGCTGACGGTCCTCGAGCACCGTCGTCATGTTCTTGACGTGCGCGAGCTCCGCAAGGGAGTAGGCCATGGCGGCCTGGTTCGCGAAGCGCTGAGCGATCGCGAGGTCGTCGGGAGTGAACGTCGACATGCCGCGGTCGCGCCACAGCATGAGCAGTCCCACCGTGCGGTGCTCCGCGTGCAGCGGCGCGTACAGGGTCGGGCCGAAGGCCTGCACCACGTCGAGCACGATCGTCCCAGGCGGCTCCGCCGCGATCACTCCGGTGCCGCTGCGGATCGAGGCGATCGCGCTGCCCTCCTCGGGAAGCACCAGCCCCAGGAGCTCCTGGCCCCGTGGTCCCGACGTGATCTCCATCGTCCACGAGCCGTCCACGCCCGGCAGCACGAGCGCGGCGTTGACCGCGCCCGCGAGCTCCTTGGCGGAGGACACGATGCGCTCGAAGGCCTCCTCGTCCCCCGGGTCCGCGAGCAGGGCGGTGGTGATGTCCTGCGACGCGCTGAGCCACCGCTCGCGCTCGAGCGCCTTCTCGTAGAGCTGGGCGTTGTCGATCGCGACGGAGGCCGCGGCGGCGAGCGCCTCGACCACCGCCTCGTCACGCTCGGTGAACTCGCCGTCCTTGCTCGCGAGGTAGAGGTAGCCGAACACGGTGCCGCGCACCTTCAGCGCCGTGCCGAGGAACGATCCCATGGGCGGGTGCCCCTTGGGCAGCCCGCGGAATGCGGGGTGCTGCGTGAGGTCGGCGAGCACCAGGGTGCCCTCGTCCGGGATCTTGCCGAGCACGCCCACGGCGTTGGGCGCGCGGCCGATCTTGTCCCACACGCCGGTAGCCATGCCCTTGTAGTGGAAGTCGACGCTGATGCCGTCGTTGTCGAGCACGTTGATCGCGGCGAACTTCGCCCCCGTGTGCGTGATTGACGCCTCGAGGAACATGTCGAGCGTGTGGCCCAGGTCGAGCTGGGTGTTGAGCGAGACGATCGCGTCCGTGAGCGCGTCCGACACGGGCGGCTCCCTCCGGGGTTTGGGTTCAGCCATCGAGGCTCACCACCTGGTCAGCGATGTCGAGCAGCGCGAGGTCGTGAGTGACGAGGACTACCGTACGGCCTTCCCCGCGCACCCGTGACACCAGCGCGCGCAGCGCGAGAGCGCCCGCCGCGTCGAGGTGCTCCGCGGGCTCGTCGACCAGCAGCACCGGCGCGGGGGCGAGCGCCGTGCGGGCCAGCAGCAGCCGGCGCCGCTCACCGCCCGAGACGGACCGTCCGTCCGCGCCCAGCTCCGTGTCGAGGCCGGCGGGAAGCGACCGCACCCACGGCGCGAGCCCGACGAGCTCGAGCACGTCCCACGCCTCGTCCTCCGTGACCGATCCGCGCGCGACGCGCAGGTTCTCGAGCACCGTGGTGCCGAACACGTGCGCGTCCTCCGCGGTCATGGCGATCGCGTGCCCCGTGTGCGCAGGCGTCACGACGGCTCCGCCCAGCAGCGCCGCGCCGCCTGCGGGCTCGAGCGCGCCGGCGATCGTGGTGAGCAGCGTGGTCTTGCCGATCCCGGAGCGGCCCACGATCGCGAGCACGCCTCCCGGCGGAACGGTCGCCGTCACGGGCCGGGTGGGCGTCATGCCGGGCCAGGCGGCCCGCAGGTCGCGCAGTTCCAGCGTGGCGGGGGAGGTGGAGGGGGACGATGCCGGGGTGGCGTCCGCGGTCGCCTCGCCCTCGGCAGGGGTGAGGGAGCGCAGGCGGTGCGCGGCCGTCGCGGAGCGGAAGAGCTGCATCACCGCGGTCGGCACCGCGCCCACCGCCTCGAAGGCCGCGAGGGGCAGCAGCGCGACGATCGCCGCGAGCGGGCCCTCGAGGTCGCCCGCCCGCACCGCGAGCACGCCGAGTCCCACGAGCGCCACGAGGGCGATCCCGGAGAACAGCGACTGCGCCCCGACGGCCCACGCCGCGGGCCGCGCGGCGAGCTCATGGGCGTGCTCGGCATCGGCGTCCGCGTCGCGCAAGGCCCGTGCGGCGGCGGAGGAGGTGCCCCACACGCGGTGCTCGGTCGCGCCGTCCATCGCGGACAGCGCGGCCGCGGTGACCTCGGCCCGCGCCTTAGTGCCCTCGACGGCCGCGATACGTGCGGAGCGCAGGGTCAGCACTGCGGGGACCAGCCCGGCGGCGAGCAGGCACGCCGCGAGCACGACCCCGGCGAGGGGCAGCAGCACGGCGACGATCGCGATCGAGATCGCGGACACCGTCACCGCGACGCCGAGCGGAATCAGCGCGCGTACGACCACGTCGCCCACGGCGTCGAGGTCGCCGCCCATGCGCGCGACGATGTCGCCGCGGCGCAGGCCCATGACGGTGCGCGCCCCCGAGCCTGCGAGGCGGTCGTAGACGCGTTCGCGCAGCGTCACCACGCCGCGCAGCGCGGCGTCGTGAGAGGCGAGGCGCTCGAGATAGCGGAAGAGCCCGCGCGAGACGCCGAAGGTGCGCACGATGGTCGCGGCCAGCGCGACATCGGCGGGGGAGGGCATCTGGGCGGCCTTGGCGATGAGCCACGCCGCGACCGCGGACAGGCCGACCGCCGAGCCGAGCGCGACGGTTCCCGCGAGCACCGCGCGCGTGAGCGGCCACGCGCGCAGGCCCGTGTCACGCACGGCCTCGCGCAGCGCGCGCCAGTCGACGCGCACGTCTCCCGCGCTCATGACGCGTCCTCCCCGGTGTTCGCGGGCTCGACGGTCGACGTCAGCGCCCCCGTGACCTCCACCATGGCATCCGCGGCGGCCACCACCTCGGGTTCGTGGGTCGCGACCACGACGGTGGCGCCGGAGTCGGCGAGCGAGCGGATCGCCGCGATGACCTCGGCCCGAGACTCGCGGTCGAGGTGAGACGTGGGCTCGTCGAGCAGCACGATCGCTCGACCCGAGTCGAAGGCGCGGGAGAGCGCGCGGCGCTGACGCTGCCCGAGCGACAGCGTGCGCCCCGCGGGGCCCAGATCGGGTCGCTGGGGCACCCACGCCACGTGGGCGAGCCAACCGTCCAACGCGACCGCGGCATCGTCCCTCAGGACGGGGGTGTCGCCCACGGCGACCGTGCCCTCGTCGGGCGCGAGCAGTCCCGTGAGGGCGAGGAGCGCGGTGGACTTGCCCTCGCCGTTGGGGCCGCGCAGGACGGTGATCGCGCCCGGGGCGGCGGTGAAGGACAGCGCGGCGGGCGCCAGCCGCGCCCCGTCGGGGGTCGCGACGGACAGGCCGTCGACGCGCAGCTCTCGCCCGCGGGGGTCCGGCGCCTCGCCCAGGGACGCGCGGACGTGGGTCGGGTCGGACTCGTCGAGCAGCGTGAACGCGGCGTCGGCGGCGGCGAGCCCGTCCGCCGAGGCGTGGAAGTGGGTGCCGACGTTGCGCACGGGCAGGTAGACCTCCGGGGCGAGCACCAGCACCGCCAGCGCGGTCTCGATGCCGATGTCGCCGGCGATGAGGCGGAAGCCCATGGTGACGGCGACGATCGCCACGGCGAGCGTGGTGAGCAGCTCGAGCACCATGCCGGACAGGAAAGCGATCCGCAGCGAGCCCATCGTCGCGCGGCGCTGCGCGTCGCCCAGTTCCCTCACGCGCGCCGCGGGACCGCGCTCGCGGCCGAGCGCCTTGAGCGTCGGCAGTCCCTCGATGAGGTCGAGCGTGCGCGTGCCGAGCCGCTGCATCGCCTCGAGGTGGCGCGCCGACCTCTCCTGGGTGAGCAGCCCCACGAGCACCATGAAGACCGGCACGAGCGGCAGGGTCGCGATGACGATGACGGCGGACAGCCAGTCGAGGCCGAGGACCACGACCATCATCACCGGCGTGACGGTGACGGCGAGCGCGAGCTGCGGCAGGTAGCGCACGAAGTACGGCAGCAGATCGTCGAGGCCGCGCGTGACGAGCGTCGCGATGTCGGCGGTGCGTCCGCCCGCCGCCCAGCGCGGGCCCAGCGTGGCGACGTGGGCGACCACCATCTCGCGCAGCTGCGACACGACCTGGACGCCCGCACGGTGGGCGAGCCGCTCCTGGAGCCACGTGAGGGCCGTGCGCAACGCGACGATCACGGCCAGCGCCGTCAGCCCGGTCGCGAGGGTGCGCGCGGACTCGGGGACAACTCCGCCCCACCACCGCAGCCCGTCGTCGGTGAGCGGGGTGGGGGAGAGCACGGGGGCGAGCAGGCGCGCGATGAGCAGCGCCTGGACGAGGATGAGGAGGGCCGTCAGAAAGCCCAAACCCGCCGTCACGATGATGTGACGGCGGGCCGGGCCGATCCGACGGACGAGCCGTGGATCGAGCGGACGCATCTAGGCGGAGGTCTCTGACTTCGCCGCGAAGGTGAGCTCGTTGTGCTCCGGGATGTCGTGCTCGGACAGGCGACGGCGGAAGACCCAGTAGCTCCACGCCTGGTAAGCGAGCACGATGGGCGTGAGGATCACCGCGACCCACGTCATCACCATGAGCGTGTAGTCCGTCGACGACGCGTTGTCGATCGTGAGCGAGTTCGCGACGTCGTTGGACGCGGGCATGACGTTGGGGTACATCGCGCCGAAGATCAGCACGACGGCGCCGACGATCGCGACGGCGTTCGCGGTGAACGCCCACCCGAAGCGACCCTTGAGCGTGGATCCCCAGGCCGCGACCAGCGCGACGGCGGCGAGCGCCACGGCCGCCCAGGTCCACGTGTTGCGCGAGTAGGCGAGCTGCGCCCACACGGCCCACACGCCGGCGACCACGATCGCCGCGAGCGACATGCGTCGAGCGACGGCCTCGGACCGCTCGCGGATCACCCCGCCCGTCTTGAGCGACAGGAAGATCGCGCCGTGCGAGAGGAACAGCACTAGCGTCACCACGCCGCCCAGCAGGGCAAACGGGTTGAGCAGCGTGAAGAAGTTCCCGATGAACTGGTGGTCGGCGTCGAGAGGCACGCCGCGCACGAGGTTCGCGAACGCGACGCCCCACAGGATCGACGGCACCCACGCGGAGATGATGATGACCCAGTCCCAGCGGTTGCGCCAGGACTCGTCGTTGATCTTGCCGCGGTACTCGATCGCCACGGCGCGCACGATCAGCGCGAGCAGGATGAGTAGAAGCGGCAGGTAGAAGCCCGAGAACAGGGTCGCGTACCACTCGGGGAACGCCGCGAAGGTCGCGCCGCCCGCGGTGAGGAGCCAGACCTCGTTGCCGTCCCACACGGGGCCGATCGTGTTGAGCGCGACGCGGCGGCCGCGGTTGGTCTTGCCGACGATCGGCATGAGCATGCCGACGCCGAAGTCGAAGCCCTCGAGGACCAGGTAGCCGGTCCACAGGACCGCGATGAGGATGAACCAGACGAGTGCGAGATCCATGGGGGGACTCCTTAGTACGCGAACGACAGCGGCTTGGCCGAGTCGTCGTCGGACCGGACTTGGGGCTCTTCCACCTGCGGCGCACCCTCGACCGCATAGCGCTGGATGAGACGGAACCAGAAGACGCCCAGGATGGCGTAGACCACCGTGAAGCTGATCATCGAGGTGAGCACCTCACCCGCGCTGACGGAGGTCGAGTAGCCGAACATTGTCATGAGCATGATCTGGTCGGAGCCCGTGGGGTTGGGTGCCACCACGAAGGGCTGGCGGCCCATCTCCGTGAAGATCCACCCGAAGCTGGCCGCGAGGAACGGCATGGGCAGGGACACGAGCGCGAGCGTGCGCATCCAACCGGGCATGTCCACCCGCTTCTTGCGCGTGAACCACAGGACGCCCAGCGCGAGCGCCGCGGAGAACACCGCGAGGCCGATCATGAGGCGGAAGGACCAGTACGTGACCGCGAGGTTGGGGCGGTACTCGATCTCCGTGCCGTCCTCGAGGGTCGCGCCGTAGCGCTCTGCGTAGATCTCCTGGAGCTCGTTGAGGCCCTTGACCTCGGCGTTCCAGTCGCCGGTCGCCATGAAGGACAGGAAGCCGGGAATCTCGATGAGGTGGCGCACCGAGTCCGGGTCGTCGCCCGCGAGGTTGCCGACGCTCAGCAGCGAGAACGGCGCCGGCTGGGCCGTCTCCACCAGCCCCTCGGCGGCCGCCATCTTGATGGGCTGCTGCTCGAACATGAGCTTGGCCTGGATGTCCCCGGTGATGATCACGCCGAGCCCGGCGATGATCATCACGACCGCGCCGAACCTGGCGGCGGTGCGGTACATCGGCAGGTCGGCGTGATTCTTGTCGGCGCGGTGGTGGCGCACCATCCAGTAGACGGCGATGCCGGACACGAACGTGCCCGCGACCAGGAACGCGGTCGCGATCACGTGGGGGAAGGCCACCAAGGTGGTGTTATTGGTGAGCACCGCGAAGATGTCGTTCATCTCGGCGCGGCCGGTCTCGGGGTTGAACTCGGCCCCCACCGGGTGCTGCATCCACGAGTTCGCCGCGATGATGAAGTACGCGGACAGGAACGAGCCGATCGAGAAGGCCCACACCGTCATGAGGTGGACCTTCTTGGGAAGCCGGTCCCAGCCGAAGATCCACAGCCCCAGGAACGTGGACTCCAGGAAGAACGCGAGGAGTGCCTCCATCGCGAGCGGCGCGCCGAACACGTCGCCGACGAACCGCGAGTACTCGGACCAGTTCATGCCGAACTGGAACTCCTGCACGATTCCGGTCGCGACGCCGAGCGCGAAGTTGATGAGCAGGAGCTTGCCGTAGAACTTGGTGAGGCGCAGCCACTTCTCGTTGCCGGTGCGCACCCATGCGGTCTGCATGATGGCAACCAGCAGGGACAGCCCGATTGTGAGGGGCACGAGCACGAAGTGGTAGACGGTCGTGATGCCGAACTGCCATCGCGCGAGCTCGAGAGCTTCCATGGGGTGGGGACCTCCTAGATTTCCTAGGGTGAAAACTACTTGGCCCGAGCGATTCACGCACCGGGACGTTGGTCCCGGTCGCGGTCACGAAACGGCATCGGACCTGGGGGAATGGCATCGTCCCAGGTAGAGGGCCGATGCAGGGCGGGGTATGCGAGAAGTCGTGGCACGAGCGCGCCGCTTCCCGCTTTCGGGCATGCCTGTGACACAATGTCCCGTAGGTCAGGCACCCAGCCACACCGGGTGCCCACCGCGCGACAGACGCAGCAGAGACATAGCTGCCAGTCCCGCCCGATCCCGTGGGCTACGGCCCGTCAACGGAGAAAACGGGGATGGGCGCTTGAGAACGCCGCTGTCCGCCGCGACCAGCAGACTTCCGCGATCACGACCAGTGAATCGCGAACGACGATGAGGTCGGGACCGCGTGTGGGCGGTCCCGAATCGAGGTACCCGCTTTGAGCGAGGAAAACACCACCCAGGACAGCCCCGTCGCCGCGCCGATCTTCCAGGCGCCGGTTCCCACGCGTTCGCGCAGGGCCTCGGCCCCCGCCGGACCCCCGGCCGCGGTGACGCCGCCGGTGACGGCAGCGCCGCAGGCGAGCCCGTTCGCCCCGCCGCCGCCCGCCGCGGACCGCACCGCGGGTGACGAGCCGGCCGCTCCCAAGCGCAAGCGCGCCACGAGCAAGAAGAAGAAGGTTGAGGCGGACGATGCCGCGGCCGCCGAGGTCGCGCCCGAGCAGGGCGAGGACGGGGCCGACGGCTCCGCCGCGGCTCCGGCCAAGAAGCGTCCGTCGCGCCGCCGCAAGGCCGCCGTCGACACCGACGAGACCGCCGATGCCGAGGCCGCCCCCGCGCCGCAGGCCGAGGGCGACCAGGACTCCGCCGCGTCCGACGACGACGGCGACATCGACGAGGACGGCGGCCCGCGCCGCCGCCGTCGCAGGGGCGGCCGCGGTCGCGGCAAGAAGCGCCCGAGCGACGGCGAGGGCGACGGCCAGGACGAGCCCACCGAGGCATCGTCCTCGCGCGACTCCGGCTCTCAGGATGACCAGGCGGACGACTCCGCCGACTCCGACGGGGACAACGAGGGTGACTCCGGCGACGGTGACGGCGAGGGCGGTTCGCGCCGCAGGCGCCGCCGCAGCCGCGGATCGCGCTCGTCCTCCGGCGCCTCGACGTCTGGCGGCTCGAGCGGATCCGACGACCAGCTGCAGGGCTCGACCCGCCTGCAGGCCAAGCGTCAGCGCCGCCGCGACAGCCGCGACGGCCAGCGCCGCCGCCCGGTGATCTCAGAGGCCGAGTTCCTCGCCCGCCGCGAGTCCGTCAAGCGCTCGATGGTGGTGCGTGAGAAGGACGGCCGCGTGCAGATCGCGGTGCTCGAGGACGACGTCCTGGTCGAGCACTACGTGTCGCACCAGGCCCAGCAGTCGATGGCAGGCAACGTCTACCTGGGACGCGTGCAGAACGTGCTGCCCGGCATGGAGGCGGCGTTCGTCGACATCGGCCGCGGACGCAACGCGGTCCTGTACGCGGGCGAGGTCAACTGGGACGCCGCGGGGCTTGAGGGCAAGGCCAAGCGCATCGAGCTCGCGCTCAAGCCGGGCGACACGGTCATGGTGCAGGTCACCAAGGACCCGATTGGCCACAAGGGTGCGCGCGTCACGTCGCAGATCTCCCTCGCCGGCCGCTTCCTGGTCTACGTGCCCGCGGGCGGCGTGACCGGCATCAGCCGCAAGCTCCCCGACACCGAGCGCAACCGCCTCAAGAAGCTGCTGCGCGAGGTGATTCCGGCCGACGCCGGCGTGATCGTGCGCACGGCGGCCGAGGGCGCGTCCGAGGAGGAGCTGCGCGCGGACGTCGAGCGTCTCAAGCGTCAGTGGCAGACCATCCTCGACGAGTCGAAGGGCGGTTCCAAGGCCCCCAAGCTCCTGCGTGGAGAGCCCGACATGGCGATCCGCGTCGTGCGCGACATCTTCAACGAGGACTTCGACTCGCTCACCATCCAGGGCGACGACACGTGGAACTCGCTGTCGATGTACGTGGGTCAGGTCGCCCCCGACCTCATGCCGCGCCTGCACAAGTTCGTGGGGGACCGCGACGTGTTCGCGGAGTCCCGCATCGACGAGCAGCTCGCGAAGGGCATGGACCGCAAGGTGTGGCTGCCCTCGGGCGGCTCGCTCGTGATCGACCGCACCGAGGCCATGACGGTCATCGACGTCAACACCGGCAAGTTCGTGGGCAAGGGCGGCACCCTCGAAGAGACGATGACGCTCAACAACCTCGAGGCTGCCGAGGAGATCGTGCGCCAGCTGCGCCTGCGCGACATCGGCGGCATCATCGTCATCGACTTCGTCGACATGCTGCTCGAGGCCAACCGCGACCGCGTGCTGCGCCGACTCATCGAGTGCCTGGGGCGCGACCGCACCAAGCACCAGGTGGCCGAGGTCACCTCGCTTGGCCTGGTCCAGATGACCCGCAAGCGCGTGGGTCAGGGACTCGTCGAGGCGTTCTCCGAGACCTGCGAGCACTGCAAGGGTCGCGGCTTCCTGGTCCACGGCGAGCCCGTGGCCGAGGCCAGCGAGAAGCAGCCCGAGGCGCGCCGCACACGCGGCTCGCGCGGCGGACAGTCGAACCAGGGCTCCTCGTCGGGTCAGGGCGGACAGTCGGGACAGCAGAAGCAGGGCGGCCAGCAGTCGCAGCCCAAGCAGTCTGAGAAGGACCAGCACGCGCACGCCGCGGCGCAGGTCGAGACGCACGCGCTCGACGACCGTGAGGAGGCGCGTGCCGCCGTGAAGGCGACGCTCGCGTCGATCGCCGCGGCCGCCGAGAAGGCGCACCACCACGATGACGTCGTGACGGACGCGGCGGACGCCGAGACCGTGATCGAGGTGCCAGTGGTGCTGCCCGAGCCCGCCGCCGAGGCGGCCCAGGGATCGGACGATGCCGTGGTCACCGAGGACGCTCCCGCAGCGGAGGAGTCCGAGCAGCAGTAGTGCTCTAAGGGCGACGCGCCGGGTTTGACCCGGGCGGTGCCCAGCGGGTACATTTGTACGTCGGCGCGCCACGCGCTGAAGCCCTGCCTGCGCCCTCATCGGGAGCGGCTGCGGCAGGAATCTGACCCCCATCGGGGTCGACCAACGAGTTTCATGAGGAAGAGATCATGGTGTACGCGATTGTGAAGGCTGGTGGCCGCCAGGAGAAGGTCTCCGTGGGCGACATCGTCGTGGTGGACCGCCTGAAGGCGGCTGCCGGCGCGACTGTCGAGCTTGCCCCGGTGCTGCTGGTCGACGGTGACAAGGTCACCTCCGACGCCAAGGCCCTGTCCAAGGTCAAGGTGACCGCCGAGGTCGTGCGCGACGAGCGCGGCCCGAAGATCACCATCCTCAAGTTCAAGAACAAGACCGGCTACCGCAAGCGCCTGGGGCACCGTCAGGACCTGACGCGCCTCAAGGTCACCGGTATCAAGTAAGCGAGGAGACACTCATGGCACACAAGAAGGGCGCGA
This sequence comes from Demequina sediminis, assembly GCF_039545075.1. Lineage (NCBI taxonomy): Bacteria > Bacillati > Actinomycetota > Actinomycetes > Micrococcales > Demequinaceae > Demequina > Demequina sediminis. The sequence goes on from NZ_BAABRR010000013.1 coordinate 70,138, forward strand.
GCTCCTCGCGCAACGGTCGCGATTCGAACCCCCAGTACCTGGGCGTCAAGCGCTTCGGTGGTCAGGTCGTCAACGCCGGCGAGATCATCGTTCGCCAGCGCGGCACCCACTTCCACCCGGGCAACAACGTGGGCCGCGGCAAGGACGACACCCTGTTCGCCCTCGCAGCCGGCTCGGTCCAGTTCGGTCAGCGTCGCGGCCGCAAGGTCGTCGACATCGTCGAGGCGTAAGCACTCGACACCCATACGTCAGTCAGGGGCGCGCCGTGAGGCAGCGCCCCTGACGCGTCTCTAGGCTGAGACAGTCCCCACAGGAGGAACCATGGCATCGTTCGTGGACCGCGTGACGCTTCACGTCACGGCGGGCAACGGCGGCCACGGCGTCGCCTCCGTGCACCGCGAGAAGTTCAAGCCGCTCGGCGGACCCGACGGCGGCAACGGTGGTCGCGGCGGGTCCGTGATCCTCGTGGTCTCCGCCCAGGTCACCACGCTGCTCGACTACCACCACTCCCCGCACCGCACCGCGGAGAACGGCAAGCAGGGAGCAGGCGACATGCGTCACGGCGCCAACGCGCCCGACCTGCGCCTGGGCGTGCCCAACGGCACGATCGTCAAGACGCGCGACGGCGAGGTGCTCGCCGACCTCGTGGGAGAGGGCGCCGAGTACGTGATCGCCGAGGGCGGCCGCGGGGGACTGGGTAATGCCGCCCTCGCCACGGTCAAGCGCAAGGCTCCCGGCTTCGCGCTCCTGGGCGAGCCGGGCGAGGAGGCCTCGGTCATCCTCGAGCTCAAGTCGATCGCCGATGTCGCGCTCGTGGGCTTCCCGAGCGCGGGCAAGTCTTCGCTGATCGCCGCGATGAGCAAGGTCCGCCCCAAGATCGCGGACTATCCCTTCACCACGCTCGTGCCCAACCTGGGAGTCGTCGAGGCCGGCGGCACCCGCTTCACGGTCGCCGACGTTCCCGGACTCATCGAGGGCGCCTCGGAGGGCAAGGGACTGGGACACGACTTCCTGCGCCACATCGAGCGCTGCTCGGTGATCGCGCACGTGCTCGACACCGCGACCCTCGAGACGGACCGCGACCCGCTGCGCGACCTCGACATCATCTCGGGCGAGCTGCGCGCGTACTCGGGTGACGAGGCCATCAGTGGCGTGCCGCTCGCCGAGCGCCCGCAGATCGTGATCCTCAACAAGATCGACGTCCCCGACGGCCGTGACCTTGCCGCGATCGTGCGCCCCGAGCTCGAGGAGCGGGGCATGCCCATCTTCGAGGTCAGTGCCGTGAGCCACGAGGGACTCAAGGAGCTGGGGTTCGCGCTCGCCCGCATGGTCGCCGACGAGCGCGCGAAGGCGCCGGTCCTCGAGCCGGCGCCCGTCGTCATCCGCCCCAAGGCGGTCGACGACTCGGGCTTCACCGTCACACACGTGCGCGACGGCGTCGAGGACTACTACCAGGTGCGCGGCGTCAAGGTCGAGCGGTGGGTGCGCCAGACCAACTTCGCGAACGACGAGGCCGTGGGCTATCTCGCGGATCGGCTCGCGAAGGCGGGCGTCGAGAACGCTCTGTTCAAGGCAGGCGCGACCCCCGGTTGCGAGGTCGTCATCGGCCCGCGCCAGGGCGGCATCATCTTCGACTGGGAGCCCACCATGATGGCCGGCGCCGAGCTGCTGGGCCAGCGCGGTTCCGACCTCCGCATCGAGCAGCACGAGCGCCAGCACCGCGCGACGCGTGCGGAGAAGCGGCAGGAGTTCAAGGAGCGCATGGACGCGCGCGCCGCGGCCCGCGAGGAGCTGTGGACCGAGCGCGATGCCGGTCAGTGGACGGACCCGGCCGACGACGCCGAGTAGCCTTCTCCCAGATCCGTAGGGCACGTCCGAGGGGAGTCAGGGTGAGCGAGGCGCGCGCACGCGTGGCGCAGTCACGTCGAATCGTCGTCAAGGTCGGGTCCTCGTCCCTGACGCGACCCGACGGCACCCTCGACGAGGCCCGCCTGGGCGCGTTGGTCGACGTGCTCGGCCAGGCGCGACGCGACGGCCGCGAGGTGCTGCTGGTGACGTCGGGATCCATCGCCGCCGGCATCGGCCCGCTTGGCCTCGCCGCGCGTCCCACCAACCTTGAACTCCAGCAGGCCGCCGCATCGGTCGGACAGGGCAAGCTCATCCACGCCTACACCGTCGCGTTCGCGCGCTACGGCCTCACGGTGGGCCAGGTCCTGCTCACCGCCGACGATATGGTCCGGCGGGCGCACTACGGCAACGCGCGCCGTGCGCTCGACTCGCTGCTGTCGCTCGGCGTGGTGCCCATCATCAATGAGAACGACACGGTGGCGACCGACGAGATTCGCTTTGGCGACAACGACCGCCTGGCCGCGCTGGTTGCGACCGCCGTGCGCGCGGACGCCCTCGTGCTGCTCACCGACGTCGACGCGCTGTACACCGCGGCTCCCGATTCTCCGGGCGCGCGGCGCATCGCGGAGGTGCACGGCGCGCGCGACCTGCACGGCATCGACATCTCCCGGCGTGGCTCGGCGGTGGGCACGGGCGGCATGATCACCAAGATCGAGGCCGCGTCGCTCGCGACCAACTCGGGAGTGACGGCCGTGCTTGCGGCGGCGGACGATGCCGCGCGCGCCCTCGCCGGTGAGGACGTGGGCACCGTGTTCCTGCCGACGGGCAAGCCCGAGACCACCCGCTTGCAGTGGCTCGCAGACGCGGCCAAGACTCGCGGCGGAATCGTGCTCGACGACGGCGCCGTGCGGGCGCTGCGCGGACGCCAGGCGTCGCTGCTCGCGGCGGGCGTGGTTGAGATCCGTGGCGACTTCGAGGCGGGCGAGCCGGTGGACCTGGTCTCACGCGACGGTCATCTGGTGGCGCGCGGATTCGCCGGCTTCTCCTCCGAGGAGGCCGACCGCATGAAGGGCCTGAGCACCGAGGCACTGGGAGAGGTGCTGGGCGAGGCCTACGCGCGCGAACTCATCCACATCGACCACCTCGTGGTGCTCTAGCTTCATCCGCCGCCGCCCCCCGGCCCCCGCCCCCGCCCCCTGCGGCTCCGCCCCTGGCCCCCGCCCCCTGCGGCTCCGCCCCTGGCCCCCGCCCCCCGCGGCTCCGCCCCTGGCCCCCGCCCCCTGCGGCTCCGCCACACGCTTTCGCGACTCCGCCACACACGCATCGGCGTGTCGGCGGCGTGTCGCGCTCGTGAAGGGTCTGAGGGGACGATGTCGGGCCTCGCTGTGTGGCGGAGCCGCAGGTGGGCGCGGTGTGGCGGAGCCGCAGGTGGGCGCGGGGTGGGGCGCGAAGGGTGCCACCTTGCCCTGGGCAGGCACCCTTGTGGCACCTAGACTCGGGTGCCATGACCGAGACCGCGATTCCCACCGACGTCGAGTCCGCCGTCCTCGAGGCCTGCCGCCGCGCCAAGCTCGCGTCGCGCGCGCTCGCGACCGCGACCACCACCACCAAGAACGACGCGCTGTACGCGATGGCGGACGCGCTCGTCGCGAACGCGGCGCGCATCGTCGAGGCCAATGCCGTCGATCTCGAGCGTGGGCGCGCGAACGACATGTCGCCCGGGCTCCTCGACCGCCTCGAGCTCACCGAGCAGCGCATCGCTGCTATCGCGGACGCGCTGCGCTACGTGGCGACGCTGCCCGACCCGGTGGGGGAGATCCGCCGCGGATCGACGTTGGCCAACGGCATTCGGCTGGTCCAGAAGGCCGTGCCGATGGGTGTGGTGGGCATGATCTATGAGGCGCGGCCGAACGTGACGGTCGATGCGGCCGGGCTCGCGCTCAAGTCGGGCAACGCGGCCGTGCTGCGCGGCGGTTCCGCGGCAGCGAGCTCGAACGAGGTGATCGTGGCGGTGCTCCAAGAGGCGCTTGAGTCGGTGGGCCTGCCCAAGGACGCGGTGCAGTCGATCGATGCGTACGGCCGGCCCGGGGCGCGCGTGCTGATGAACGCGCGTGGGCTGGTCGACGTGCTGGTCCCGCGCGGCGGACGTGACCTCATCCAGACCGTGGTGCGTGACTCGACGGTGCCCGCGATCGAGACGGGCGAGGGCAACTGCCACGTCTACCTCGATGCCTCGGCGCCGCTCGACCGCGCGATGGCGATCGTGCTGAACTCCAAGACCCACCGCGTGGGCGTGTGCAATGCGGCGGAGACGCTGCTGGTCCACCGCGACGCGGAGGACAAGATGCCGCAGATCCTCACCGCGCTTCACGAGGCGGGCGTGACGCTCCACGTCGACGACGCGATCGCCGACCTCGCCCCGCCGGCGGTCCCCACGGTCCCCGCGACCGAAGAGGACTGGGCCACGGAGTACCTGTCGATGGACCTCGCGATCAGGATGGTCGACAGCATCGACGAGGCCATCCAGCACATCGCGCGCTACTCCACCGGCCACACCGAGGCGATTGTCACCAACGACATCGACGCCGCGAACCACTTCGTCGCGCACATCGACTCCGCGGCCGTCATGGTCAACGCGTCGACGCGCTTCACGGATGGCGGCGAGTTCGGGCTGGGCGCGGAGATCGGCATCTCGACGCAGAAGCTCCACGCGCGCGGACCCATGGGCCTGGGCGAGCTCACGACGACGACGTGGGTCGCCTACGGGGACGGCCACATCCGGGGCTGAACCAGCCCGTGCATCGTTCCGCGCCCGCCTAGTGCCATAATCGCGGGAGACGAGAGGAGTCCCCATGTTCACCGAGGCCGTCGAGAACACCACGCACGTCGTCACCGAGCTTCCCATCCCCGCCCCCGCGTTCGGGCTGTTGGCCTTCACGGGGCTGATGGCTTTGCTGTTCGTGACGTTCGCGTTCCGGAGCGTCGGCACGCGTCACTGACGTGGACTCGCCCGTCGCGCGCGTAGGAGTGCTGGGGGGCACTTTTGACCCGATTCACACGGGTCACCTCGCCGTCGCGTCGGAAGTCTGCGCGGAGTTGGGTCTCGACCAGATCCTGCTCACTCCCGCCTACTCACAGCCCTTCAAGCTCGGGTACGACGCCGCGTCGCCCGAGCATCGGCTGGCGATGTGCGAACTCGTGGCAGCGGAGGACGAGCGGTTTGCGGTCTCTCCCGTTGACATCGAGCGCGGCGGCATCACCTACACGGTCGACACGCTGAGCGACCTCCGCGAGCAGCGACCCGATGCGGAGCTGTTCTTCATCACCGGCGCCGACGCCCTCGATCGCTTCGAGGAGTGGCGCGAACCGGACAGAATCGCCGAACTCGCCACACTTGTGGGAGTGACACGGCCCGGTCATTCGTTAGTTCACACGGAAAGGCCACATATCCTGGTGGAGGTCCCCGCGCTGGCGATATCCTCGACCGATGTGCGTCGCCGGGTGAGGGCCGGGAGACCAATCCGCTACCTCGTACCCCGCTGCGTGGCCGACTACATCGCTGTGAACGGGCTCTACTACGGAGGAATCGATGACTGACCAGGGCAGACCTTTGTCGCGCCGGGAGCGCCGCGAGGTCGAGGCCAGGATGGCCGCCCAGGACCAGCCGACCATCCCGATCCAGTCGGTGGTGCCGGGCCCCCTCACGAATCCCGACGGAACGGCCCTCACGCGCAAGCAGCGTCGCGAGCTCGAGCGCGCCGCGCGACCCCTCGAGACGTGGACGCCCGAGGAGGAGATGATCGCGACGGGGCAGATCCCCGCGATGACTCCCGACGTGTTGGCCGCGCAGGAGATGGTCGAGCGTCGCCGCGTTGACGAGCCCGTGGTTGAGGCGGAGCCCGAGCCGGTCGTTGAGCAGGAGCCGGTGGTCGAGTTTGAGCCCGAGCCTGAGCCCGAGCCTGAGCCTGTCGTTGAGGTCGCGCCGGAGCCCGAGCCCGTCGTTGAGGTCGCGCCGGAGCCAGAGCCCGAGCCGGAGCCCGCGTCGGCGATCGACGGCATCCCCGAGGAGTACCGCCACCTGTTCCCGCCGGGCTCGCTCCAGGCACGGCGCCTGCAGGAGCGCCTCGAGCGTGGCGAGACCATTACGCCCCCGGGTGGCATGCCCGCCGCGGGCGGGGACGAGCCCGAGCCCGAGGTTGAGGACCCGGCCGCGGAGATCCGTCGCCTGACCGCCGAGGCGATGGCTGGTATCACCCGCACGCAGCAGGTCCAGCGCATCACCGAGCCCATCGCCGAGCCGGAGCCCGCACCCGTCGCTGAGCCCTCGGTCGACGAGCGTCCGCAGCCCTCCGACGAGGCCACCCAGGTGCTCGACCCCGCGGAGGTGTACGCGCGCGCCGAGGCGGAGAGCGCTCCCCGCGAGGAGCCGCAGGCGCCGGAGCGTCCGTCGCTGTTCGGCGCGGTCGAGCGACCCTCCTTGTTCGCGGTCACGCCGCCGCCCGCGCCGGCTCCCGAGCCCGCACCCGCGCCGGCTCCCGAGCCCGCACCCGCGCCGGCTCCCGAGCCCGCGCCCGAGCCCTTCCTCGCGCCCGCACCGGCCCCCGCCCCCGTGAGCGACTCGCCGTGGTCGGCGCCCTCGCCCGAATCCGCGCCGTCGCCGGAGTCCGTCGCGACCCCGGCATCGTCCCCCAGCCCGGCCAGCGCCCCCTCGCCGACCACCCCCGCGGGTGGTGCGGGCATCGTCCCCGCGGGGCTGCGTCCCGCCGCGACGGCCCAGGCCACGGCTCCGTCGGTGTGGGACGCGCATCCGCTCACGCAGGCGCAGCCGCGCGAGGTGGCGGACTACACGCCGTCGCAGGACATCCCCATCCCCGACTTCACCAAGATCATGCACGGGTACGCGTCCACGAGCTCGTCGGCGGGCACCGCGCCCGCCGGGCACGTGGGAGACGGCCCCAGTCCCACCGACGTCCCGTTCCCGCCCACCGGCGGAATCGACATCACCCGCCGGCCCGTCAGCACCGAGATCGAGGAGGGGGCGCACCACTTCGCGTGGGCCCACCTGGCCGTGATCGGCGCGGTCGCGTTCCTGCTGGGCGTCCTGGTGTGGCATCTCACAGGGAATGCTGGATGACCGCCACTGATCGCGCGCTCGAACTCGTGCGCGCCGCGGCCAAGGCCGCCGACGACAAGAAGGCAGAGGGAATCGTCGCGCTCGACGTGTCCGCTCACTTGCCGCTCGCCGATGCGTTTGTCATCGCATCGGCGTCGAACGAGCGCCAGGTTGCCGCGATCGCCGAGGGGATCGAGGACGCGCTGCGCGAGATCGGCTCCGACGCCTTGCGCCGCGAGGGCGTGCGCGAGGGGCGGTGGGCGCTGCTGGACTTCAACGACATCATCGTCCACGTCATGCATGACGAGGAGCGCGCGTACTACGAGCTCGAGCGGCTGTGGAAGGACTGCCCGGTCATCGAGCTTGACCTGCCGCAGTGACCCGCCTGTACGTGGTCCGTCACGGTCAGACGGACTGGAACCTCGCGGGCCGGCTCCAGGGATCGTCGGACATCGAGCTCAACGACACGGGCCGCGCGCAGGCACGCGCCGCTGCCGCGTCGCTGTGGCCGGAGCTCTCGGGCACACCCGTGATCGTGTCCTCGACGCTGGGCCGCGCGATCGAGACCGCGCGGATCATCGCGCGCGGCGGTGAGTGCGAGCTGCACCAGGATGCGCGGCTGGGGGAGCGACGGTACGGGCCGTGGGAGGGGCTGCTCGCCCACGAGCGTGCCGAGCAGTATCCCGACGCCGATGCCGCGTGGCGCGCCGGCTTCGAACCCGACTTCGACGGCTACGAGTCGCACGCTACCGTCGCGGCGCGCACCACCGCCGCCGCACACGAGTGGACGTCGCGCGTGTCTGGTGACGTGGTCTTCGTGGCGCACGGGTCCTCGGGGCGCATGCTGCTGCTGTCCCTGCTGGGCCTGCCGCTCACGGGTCGCACGCTGGGCCACTTCGAGAACGCCGCCTGGTCGCGCCTGGTGCCCTCGCCCGCGGGCGGGTGGTCGCTCGAGCGCCACAACGTGGGCGCCCCGGCCGTGGCGGTGTCCTGGTGACGGTCCTGGTATTGCTGCGTCACGGGCGCACGGCGTACAACGCCGAGGGACGCCTGCAAGGCTCGCTCGACGTGCCGCTCGGCGCGCCCGGGCGCGAGCAGGCCGCTGCGGCGGCGCGTGCGCTGTTCGAGGAGTACGGCATTCCGGACAGGATTGTGACCTCGCCCCTCGCGCGTGCGGCGGACACGGCGGCGGAGCTGTCCGCGGTGACGGGGGTCCCCGCACTGGCCGATGCCCGGCTCGCGCAGCGCTCCTACGGCGAGTGGGAGGGGCTCACGTGGGACGAGATCAAGATGAGGTGGCCACTCGAGTACGAGCGCAGGCACCGTGGCCTGGATCCCCGCATCGAGGGGTGGGGGACCGCTGCGGAGGTGTCCGCGCGGGTGGCCGAGGGGCTGCTCGAGGCGTGTAGCGGGGCGAAGGTGGTGGTGGCGGTCAGTCACGGCTCGGCGATCATGCTGGGGTCGCTCGCGCTGCTGGGGCTGGACCTGCACTCCACCGCGCTGGGCAAACTCCCGCACGCGCATTGGAACGTTCTGGTGTCCTCTCCCGGCCACTGGTCGCTTGCGCGCTACGGCCTCGGGGCGGATTAACACCCGGCGGAGTTCTTGGGCTATTCTGGTCACCGCTCTTCGGAGCGCAGGACCTCCGGGTCTTGGGGCTGTGGCGCAGCTGGTAGCGCACCTGCATGGCATGCAGGGGGTCAGGGGTTCGAGTCCCCTCAGCTCCACGAAGTGTTGAGACAGCACTTGGCCGCTCCTCCAGGCATAACTCACCTGGGGAGCGGCCGTTCTCGTTTCTGGGCGACATCGTGTCAACGTTGCTGTCAACATGTCGTCGATCCTGGCCGCGCTGATGGCCATTCGCCATCTGTGCCCGCGCCGCGGTGAGTGCCGCCTATCCCTTGTATGTCGGAATAACAAGAGTTAACCTCGGTTATATGAGAACTCAGGCGCCTGTGCTCGCTCCGGTCTTTCGTTCGGAGGGTCAGGCGAGGCTGCTGTCTGCCGTGCTGCTTGGGTCCGAGGAGATCAGCATCGCCGACGCTGCCGTGCGATCAGGGGTCGCGTATCCGACGGCGTATGCGGTCAAGTCCCGTGGAGTGGTGTAGCGGTTTCCTTCGTCAGGCGGTGAGCGCGTAGGGCTCGGTCACCTCCTCGATGCCGGTGTTGGGCACGGGGGTGAGGCGGCAGCGGGCGAGGATCTCGAGTCCGAGGTAGCGCCGTCCCTCGGCCCATTCGTCGGTCTGCTCGGCCAGGACCGCGCCGACGAGGCGGATGATGGCGTCGCGGTTGGGGAAGATCCCGACCGCGTCGGTGCGACGCCGGATCTCCTTGTTCAGCCGTTCGGCGGGGTTGTTGGACCAGATCTGGGTCCACACGTCCTTGGGGAATGTGGTGAACGCGAGGAGGTCGTCGCGGGCGGCTTCCAGGTGGTCGGCGACGGCGGGCAGCTTGTCGCTCGTGTAGTCCAGGAGGCGGTCGAACTGGGCATGCACGGATGCTGCGTCGGGCTGGTCGTACACGGAGTGCAGCATGGACTTCACGACCGGCCACAGGGCCTTCGGGGTGACGGCCATGAGGTTCGCCGCGTAGTGGGTGCGGCAGCGCTGCCATACCGCTCCTGGCAGGTTCGCCGCGATGGCCTCCACGAGGCCGGCGTGGGCGTCGGACGTGACGAGGCGGACGCCGGCCAGGCCGCGGGCGACGAGGTCGGCGAGGAAGGTGTTCCAGGCGGACTTCGTTTCGCTGGTGGCGACCTGGAGTCCGAGGACTTCGCGGTGGCCGTCGCCGTTGACGCCCGTGGCGACCAGGCACACGGCGTTGATGACGCGGCCGCCCTCGCGGACCTTCATCGTCAGCGCGTCCGCGGCGACGA